>CABMHZ010000083.1 GCA_902386115.1 uncultured archaeon
GATACAAGCTCTTCTTCAAGTTCCGCATTTCCTGTTTCGCCGAACCCCGCGCTCACCACGACAAGCCCTTTGACGCCTTTTTTCCCGCATTCTTCCGCGACTGACAGGACAAATTTCGCAGGCACGATTATCATCGCCATCTCAACTTCGCCCGGGATGTCCAGGATTGAAGAATATGATTCCAGCCCCTGAATAGTGGTTTCAGCCGGATTTACGGCATAGACCTTTCCGGGAAAAGCTCCGAGGATGTTCTTGAGGATGCGCCCCCCCCATTTAATTTCATTATTGGAAGCGCCGATAACTGCTATGGACGCAGGATAAAATATTGATTTTAACATGACCAATTATCTCCCTTATTATCTGTTATATACAACTGTGTCAGATTAATAAATTAAGATTGCGGTATTTTTTTAAACTATGTTTCAGGATGTTGGTAAATTATATAACATGATGAGCCATATATGAATTCGAAATGATAAAAAATTGTGCCATTCATGGAGTATTCAGAGGAACAGAATGCAAATGCGGTGAACCCGGAACCCTGATACTTGACGATGAGCAGACAGAACGGCTGGGTCGCTTCGTCTCCGGCGCGCTGCGCCATTTCCCGGACGACCTCGGGCTGGCAATGAACCAGCACGGCTGGGTCGATGTGGATGTCCTGTGCGACGCCATGAGAACCAGGTACAAATGGGCAAATAAGGATAAGCTTTTTTTGATGATAGAATCCGATGAAAAAGGCAGGTATGAAATACAGGGCAGGAAGATAAGGGCAAGGTACGGTCATTCTGTTGACGTGAACCTTGATTATCCGGAAACTACACTTCCTGAACTCTATTACGGTGCAAGCCGCGAGGAAGTTGACATATTGCTCGAAAAAGGCATAAGACCCATAAAACAGAGGTACGTCCACCTGAGCACATCTGTCGAGAAAGCGCTTGAGGTAGCAAGAATTCACACGGATGACCCGGTATTGATCCGCATAAATGCTTCGGAAGCCCAGAATGATGGTTTGAAGCTGCTTTCCGCGAACGATAACATAGTGCTTTCCGATGAGATTCCCCCGCAATACCTGAGTTTAGTACAGGAATAACATCAATTAGATTTAAATCAAAAAGCATCCATATTAGATAATGATGCTTAATCATATCATCTCAATGAAAGATTTTTCGCGGGATGATATCGATATTATCCTTAAACAAGCACAGGATTTCGAGCCCGTGGCAAAAGGCAGGCGCTCAAACCTGCTTTCAGGAAAAATACTTGCCACGCTTTTCTATGAACCCAGCACCCGCACGCGCATGTCATTTGAGACAGCCATGAAGCGCCTGGGTGGGGAAGTTATCGATCTTGGCTCGATAGAATCAAGTTCTATCGTCAAGGGGGAGAACCTTGCGGACACCATCAGGGTAATAGGTAATTATGCCGATGCCATAGTGCTGCGTCACCCGCGCGAAGGTGCGGCGCGTATGGCAAGTGAGTTCTCGAAAGTCCCGATAATAAATGCCGGGGACGGCGCAGGACATCATCCCACGCAGACCTTACTTGACCTTTATACGATCATGCGCGAGAGCAGCCTTTCAGGATTAAAGATTGCGCTTGTTGGGGACCTGAAGTACGGTAGGACTGTTCATTCGCTGGCATATGCACTGTCACTGTATCATGCTGATGTTACGCTTGTCTCACCAGCCCAGCTCAAGAAGCCTGAAGTTATCAAGAAAGACCTGAAAAAACAGGGGGCTCTTGTCAGCGAAACCACCAGGATCGAAGATGTTGTGGAAGAAGTGGATGTGTTATATGTCACCAGGATACAGAAAGAGCGCTTCCCCGATCCTGCCGAATACCAGAAGGTTGCAGGCGTGTACAGGGTCACAGAAGAACTCCTTAAAAAAGCCCGCGAAAACCTGATAATCATGCATCCCATGCCGCGAGTGGATGAAATAGACCCTGCAGTGGACAGGACAAAATTCGCCCGATACTTCGAGCAGTCCTTTTATGGCGTTCCTGTCAGGATGGCGCTGCTTGCGAAGGCAATGGGGGAATTATGATAGAAAAAGAGATGAGGGTGCGCAGGATCGAACACGGGACAGTGATCGATCATATTACGGCAGGGCAGGCTCTCAATGTACTTCGTATCCTTGGGATATCAGGAACCACAAGAGCAGTGGTGAGCGTGGCAATGAACGTTCCTTCAGGAGCCATAGGTTCAAAAGATATAGTCAAGGTAGAGGACAGGGAGCTAAAAGAAGAAGAGGTGGACAGGATTTCGCTGATAGCCCCGAATGCTACGATCAATATCATCCGTGATTTTGCAGTGATAGAAAAATACAGGGTTGACCTTCCGGAAAGGCTTGATGGCGTTGTGAAGTGCGCCAACCCGAACTGCATCTCAAATACGAATGAACCTGTCATATCAAAGTTCATGGTAAATAAGAAACCAGTGGAACTGCGATGCATCTACTGCGACCACGTGATATCAGAGGGGATAGCGGAACACCTTAAATAATAGATATTATACTGTATCAGTGTCAATACGGGATAAAATGGAGTTATTATGAGAGAAAATGGAGTCGCAGATGTTCATACGCATACCATGTACTCCGGGTTCTCAAAGTATTCTTACCTTTCCTTCCCCGACAGTGTGACAACGCCTAAAAAATCAGTAAGGGTCGCTGAAAAAAAAGGACTGGACCTTCTGTGCATCACAGACCACAATACCATCAAAGGCGCTCTGGAAGCAAAGAAATATAACAGTGAACTTGTTGTGATAGGCGAAGAGATCCTTTCAAAAAACGGGGAAATAATAGGACTTTTCCTTCAGGAAGAGATCAAACCGGGTCTGGGCGCAGAAGAAACCATAGAACTCATTCATGAACAGGATGGGATAGCTTTTGCCCCGCATCCGTTCAGCGTGTATTGTTCCTGTGTTGGTAAAAAGCTTCATGGGCTGGAACTGGACGGGCTCGAAGTGTTCAATTCGCTGCACAGGGACGGGTATTCAAACGCCATTGCACTTGAAAGCTGCAACGGGCGCGCAAAATTAGGAGGAAGTGATGCCCATTCAAGCAGCATGATAGGCAACGGGTACACAACGTTTTCAGGTAATTCACAGGAAGATTTCCGGTCCGCCATAAAGCAAAGGGAAACGTCATTCGGCGGAAAGCCGGCGCCTCTTAAGGATATTGTCAATTACAGCATCCGCATTGCATATGAATCATCAAAGATGCTGCTGAATTTCAATAAAGTTGATTGCCCCATGTACGACAGGATCTCGAATTTAAAAGGTTCCCGTAAAATGATGTTCCTTGCAGGCTCATTTGCTTATGCATTTTCACCCCTTCCCGTGGTCTGTACCCTTATCGGGAACAGGATGCTGAACATGAAAGGGCGCAGGAATATGATGGAGCAGAGAAAACCGTGCAAAGATTAATTTAATTTAAAGTATTATTACCGCGCATGGACGAGAATACGGTGAACAGGACAAAGGCTGCCATTAATGCCCTTATCGATATCGAACAATTGTGGATTGAGAATACCCCTGATTACAAACTCTCCACGCAGGACCTGGTCATTCTAAAGAAAAGGCTTGAAAGGGCAATGGAAAACGTCTCGAAAATCTATGAAGAGAACAAAGTGAAAATGCAGGCGGCTGAGGACGAGATAAAGAAAATGCATGAGGGGAAGAGAAAAAAATGATTTTCAAACATAATTATCATTTTATCAAAGCGTAAAATAGAACGTTACCCCCTTCTCAACATTCCTTCAGCC
>CABMHZ010000084.1 GCA_902386115.1 uncultured archaeon
GCGCTTTCAATCGCTGGTAATGCTTGGAATCCTTGAACTCATTCAACTCATTAGTGTGACACTTTCCGCAGGTTTCAGGTACATTCCTGTAAAATACGGGGCTGTTAAAATCCGTTGAATTTCCAACCCCTATATGAGCCTTCTCTTTTATATTAGAACCCGGATCGCCGCCATGGCAATTGTCGCATGTCACATTGAACAGGGCATGTTTGGACTGTGTCCACTGCTCATAATTGCTTTTAGCGATCTTATCGATCGTCGTGGCATGGCATTCAAGCGAACATGGCACGTCCCTTGCAAGGTGTTTCAACCTGATGTCATTCAGCTTTTTTTCCTCCTCGCTGAAAGCAGTAAGCTTTTCATGGCAATCCAGACAGGAATTTTGTGCAAGTGCGACCGGTGCCATTATAAACGACAACGATAATACACAACCAAATAATATTATATATGATTTATAATTCATTCTATCACTTTATCTCCTTCAATATCTGATCCATCAATTTCTTGTGGTGTACTCCTAATGTCGTCTGAGCAGGTATATCGCTATAATACAGGATATAAGTATGAAACCTTCAAATCCTGGCGATTTTGTCGGAGCAGTCTGTGTCCCTGCAGGAATCTGTGTTTCCGCATTCCTGGCATTGACAATACCTTTCTGGACTTCTGTTTCAAAATAACTCAGGTTAAACCTGTGCCAGACTGATGGAATGTCTTTCAAAACCGACCTTGCTGATTCCAGGCTGGCTTCAGATTCATTGACATTTGCCCCGTTTGCTTTTGCAATGATCATTTCAGATCTTGCTTTTGCGATCTCATCCTGCAGTTCCTTGACAGAAGATAATGCCGCTTCTGCTTTTTGAGGAACTGACGGATTTATGCCTGTGATGTTGTTATGGCAGTTGCTGCAGAAATCTTCTATTTCCGAAGCTGTCAGCACGCGGACGCTGTGAGACTGATGGCAAGTGACACATGCAGGTGCAGGTCCTTCTTCGGTTGATTCCAGTTTCTTGAAATGCTTTGAACTCTTGAATTGTTCAAGTTCAGGCACATGGCATTTGCCGCACATCTGGGGGGTTTCTTGCCGTGCATTACTTATATTAGAAATACCGACATGTGCTTCATTCTTTGTATTGGCGAGCTTGTTGCCGCCGTGGCATTTTTCACAGGTTACTTCAAAAAGAGCATGAGTGGAAATAGACCACATGACATAAGTGCTTGCTATTGATTTATTGAGTTTGTCCTCATGACATTCGATAGAACAGGAAATACCGCTCTCAAGATGCTGGATACGTATATCGATGAATTTCCTCTGTTCCTCTGTCGTAAAAATAAGTTTGCTATGACAATCTGCACATGAGTTATTTGTTACATTCGACAAAGCCACTACCGGCTGTATGAACAACTGCAATACCAACAGCAATAAAGCCGTAATTATTATAATACCTGAAACGTTTTTCCATCTCATATGTTAGACTCCTCATATTAATTAATATTAATTAATATTGATTATCCATTACATATCCATTATTTAATCATTACCTATAACCAAATACTTAAATCTATCCTATGATGAAAAATTACATGCTCATGACTCTGTCAATCTGCAGGACATTGTTTGGCATGATTCGCTTAAAACCTGAGATTAGACCGATCCTTCAAAAACCCGCGCTGCTCTCCCTTCCATAAACGCAACATCGTCCCTGAATGTGATCAACAGTTCCCCGCCCCGTGTATTTACCTTAACGCTGTTCCCGGTCTTTCCAAGCCTTTGCGCCACAGCCGCGCATGCAACTGACCCCGTGCCGCAGCTCAAGGTTTCGCCTTCCACCCCGCGCTCATACGTACGTATCGTGATCTCATTCCTTGAATCCACGCGCGCAAAATTCACGTTCGTTCCATTCGGGAATATGGGATCATACCGGATCTTCGGTGCATCGGCTATCAGCCTGTCATCCAGTGCCTCCACGAATATAACCGCATGTGGAACCCCGGTGTTCACGGCAGATACTTCATATCCGTGCATGAGAACATTCATGAACTCGCCTGTTCCCTTTGCCGGAAGTTTTTCCCTTTCAAATTCCGGCTTTCCCATGTTCACTTTTACCCAGGTAGCATCCTCTCCGCGTGAGGTTATTGACAACACACCTGCAAGTGTCTCGACCCTCGCTGTCTCTTTTATATATCCCATATCAAGAGCATACTTTACCAGGCTGCGTATCCCGTTCCCGCACATCTCAGGCTCGGTGCCGTCTGCATTGAAGATCCTCATGCCGATGTCTGCCTTATCCGAAACTTCAAGATAAAGGACGCCGTCTGCCCCTATCCCGAAGCGGCGGTCGCAGTATTTAACCGCAAAAGCTGCTTTTTTGTCTTCAGGTATGATATCTTTTCTGAATTCGTCTATCAGTATGAAATCGTTCCCGTTGCCGTGCAGTTTTGTGAAATGGATCATATTATCGTGGTTTTTCTTTCTTCAGGGTAGATGATATAACTTCGCCTGCTGTCTTTACCACCATGTATGCTCCGCCCACAATGAGTACTGCGCCGCCCAGGCCGACGGCTGCCGCCAAACCTGCGCTTGCAAGGAGAGCCATGTCCTTGTTGGTAAGGAAACTTGAGACTTTTTCCAGTGTGGAAGGTTCGATATCCACTGCATCGGTCTCAAGCACTATTTCACCCTTCTGGAATACCTTGATCCATCCGCTCTCCTCAGAAACGAGAACCGCAGTTGCGGTTTTGTCATAAGATGTAATTCCTTTGGCTGCTGCATGCTTTGTCCCGTAGCCAAGAAGCGTTTCGGATTTCAATATCCTTGAACCATAGGCTATCAGGACGCCATCCGGCGTGAAAATCATTCCACCGTCAAGGGTGGCAAGTTTTTCCACAACAGCATCCATTCCTTTGCTGAGAATATTACCCGAGAACTGCAACTGGGGATAATGGGGGCGAAAATTTCCTGCTATCTTTTCCCTTTCTGCGATAACAAAAAGAGCCCCCTTTTTATCTTTTGCAAGGCTCTTGCTGATGTTGAGGATCACAGCCATTACTTCTGCCCTGACATCGTGATTATGTCCAGTTTCAACCATAATATCATCATGTGACCCTTATATGTTATAAATTTTGTTCAAATGGCAAAAGAAGATGGCTATGATTTAATGTTCTTAAGAAATGGAATAAAAAAAACAGAGGACTTCTCTTAAGTCCTCATGGTTCAAAATTTCTTATAACACCACCATGGGTCGCATCATATCATGTTCCTCATGCTCCAGGATATGGCAGTGCCATACATACTCCTTGCCCGACACCCCGAGGTTCGGATTCAGGCTGTTCGGCATAGTAGCGATGCCCGGAGGATTCTGCGGCAGGTCGAACCGCATGATAATTGTAGTCACAGTGCCGGGGTACATCTTGACGGTCTCCTTCCAACCCAGTTCGTCCGGCTCGGGACCGACAGCCGGACCGTTGTAGTTCGGCATAGCTGTTCCCGTAGTCGGACCGAAGGAGTTGAACGGCTGCCGCTGGAGTACCTGGACATTGACCAGGTGGAAATGCATGGGGTGCGCGTCAGCGGTCAGGTTGACGATCTGCCATACTTCCGTTGCACCCGCTTTGGGGTTTTCTGTCGCTGCATCCATA
>CABMHZ010000085.1 GCA_902386115.1 uncultured archaeon
AGAGTATTAAGATTGACGAGCGTCAGTTTTTTTTCATCAATATATGGTTTCAGGTCCCACCCGAAGATCATGGCAGTCTTGATAAGATTATTTTCACTTTCTTCAAGGCTCAGATATACGCAGTTTTCATCATTTTTCAATCCGGTATAGACATATTGAAGCGCAAAAGTGGATTTGCCAGTACCGGGTGAACCCAGTATGGCTATCGTATGACCTTCCGGGATGCCTCCGCATAGCATCTCATCCAGTCCGCTGATACCGATCTCAATAATTCCCATCATCTGCCCCGAACCCTTTTTATATTAGATACATCAAAGCCTTTTTGGGGACTGATCTGGGTCTCAAAATTGACTATATTATCCTTTTCCACCCCCGGCAGCAATCCCCTGAATTTTTTCAGGTACATTATGCGGTTCCTTTGCGTGGGACCGAGTTTCTCCCAGTCAAATACAAAAACCCCATCCACACACTCCATTATTTCCTCCTGTTCACTGCTATCGAATATGCCTTTATTCAATATCGCATAAATGAGCCCGTTCCAGTTTTTTGACACCCTCTGAAGCCCCCGCAGGAAGAGTATCATATCAGACCAGTCAATCCTTTCAAGGCAATATCTTGCCAGCGCCGTAAATGAATCAATGATTATTATGCTGTTTTTTGCATTTTTATCCAGGTACCCGATGAGTGAATCTATGAGATTTATTTTTTCCTCGTTCCATTTTAAAGATTCAATTGACGGATCAGCAGTTGAAGAAGATAACCACGCTGCCGGAATGAACGAGCCCGCAAAGTATGCATCTGAAAAATCCTTGAATATGAATCGCTCCTCCTTGATATTTTTCTGGACGGTCTCATAAAAATCAGGAAATGAGAATGCTATTTCTTTCATTATATCTTCTTCCGAACGGGTAAATGAGATGTAAATGACCCTGTCAGGTAATGTTCCTTTTTCGATCCCGCTCTCCTTATCCATTAACAGACGCACGCATGACGTAACGGCAAATTCAAAATCCCCTGCCCCGAGTTCACCCAGCAATAAGACCAGGGAACCTGATGGCAATCCTCCCTGGAGGATCTGGTCAAATGAATTAATCCCTGTTGGAATTCTTGATAATTTCATGCAATAACCTTAATTATTATAAGTATAATAATTATATGATTAGGACTTTAACATATTAAACTTTGGCATCCACAAAATAGAAAATTTAATTGACAATTTCGATATGAACGCACCAAATCCCCTTGAAGGACTGAATGAAAAGATAAAAGAAGAAATTTCAGATGTAGTGAGCTATCTGAGGGTTTTAACGAGAGAAAAGCTGAAGCTTGAGCCCTATGATTCAGCCAGGTTCGGGGAATTCGTATCTTTTGAAGGTATTAAGGATTATGTCGAGAAAGAACGCTACTGGGTCAATCAGCCTTTCGCATTTGTTTCCATTCTGTATAATGAGAAGAAAAAGGAGCATCTATACTGCACTGTAGAGCCGGAACTGTCCGCATTTGAACTGATGGTGCTTGAGACCCTTTATGAGAACATTCTCGACACGCTGACGTTATATGATACTTCGAACCAGAAAAAAAGCGAGATACTTGAGAATAAGGCGCTTGAACTGATAGACGGATATTCTGTCGAGATAGATATGGCATCTATCCATAAGATACTGTACTTCGTAAAAAGGGATTACATAGGATATGAAAGGATCGACGCTATAATGAAGGATCCCAATATCGAAGATATATCGTGCGACGGCTCTAATATTCCCATCTTTGTGTACCACAGGAAATACCAGAATATAAAGACAAATCTTTCGTTTGAGCCCGACAAACTCGATTCTTTTGTGATGAAGCTGGCTCAATCCTGCGAAAAACAGATATCAATAGGGGAACCCATGATAAACAGTACTCTCCCCGACGGTTCAAGGTTAAATGCTTCCCTGGGTAAAGAGGTAACATTCAGGGGAAGTACTTTTACGATCAGAAAATTCAGGGAGCATGCTTTCACGCCGGCTGACCTGATCAAGAACGGAACATATACTTCAGAGATCCTTGCATATCTATGGCTTGCAGTTGAAAACAGTAAGAGCATGCTGTTCGCAGGAGCTACGGCTTCGGGTAAGACCTCAACTCTTAATGCAATATCTCTTTTTATTCCATCAATGGCTAAGATAATAAGTATCGAGGACACGCATGAACTGGTACTTCATCATCTGAACTGGATAGGAAGCGTCACCCGCGAATCATTTTCGAAAAACGCAAGCGCAAGGGAGATCGATATGTATGAACTTCTCCGTCAGGCGCTCAGGCAGCGCCCGGAGTATATCATTGTCGGGGAGATAAGGGGAAAAGAAGCCATGACGCTGTTCCAGGCTATGAACACCGGTCATACCACATATTCCACAATGCACGCAGATTCGATAAATACTGTTATCAGCAGGCTGGAAGGAGATCCGATAAACGTTCCGCGTGTAATGATACAGGCTCTGGACATACTGGTCATACAGATGCTCGTCCAGCTTGAGGAGTCTGATAAGAGGGTCAGGCGCCTCGATAACCTGATCGAGTTCACGGGGATCGATCCGCAGACCCAGGACCTGCGGTTCAATGAAGTGTACAGCCTGGATATGAGACTGGATAAATTCCGAAAAAGCGGCAGGTCGTATGTTCTTGAAGCGATCATGGCAAGATATAGCTGGGATGAAAAGAAACTGAAGCAGGAACTCGATAACAGGCAGAAAATCCTTGACTATATGGTAAAGAAGGATATGGATGAATTCGAGATCGTATCGATTATCCAGAGTTATTATGTGGATCCTCAGGTTACAATGAGGCAGGTTGAGAAGGATTATGAATAAATTTCACAGGATAGCTCAATCCATATTTGGAAAAAGGATAAAAGACCACGAGGAGGATTTTAATGAACTGAAATTGGACCTCAGGCAGGCGCGGATCGGCATTCCATGGGATATCTATGCCAGCACAGCTTATTTTGCATCCATCCTTACGGTCATATTCCTGCTCCTGATAGGATATCTGATGCTGCCACTGTGGCATTTTTTATATTATAATTATTTGAAAATTGCGCCGTACACAGGGAGTAAATTCATTAGCAGCTATGGTGAACTGGTTTTTATCATATTCATAATATTTTTTATCTCAATGGTTATAGGGGCGATCGTTTTCACATTAATAATGTCATATCCGGGGATGGAAGCATATAACAGGAAAACAAAGATCGATCTGACGCTTGCTCATTGTGTGGCGTATATGCATGCCCTCAGCAAAGGCGGACTGAGCCTTATCACGATATTCAAATCACTCGGCGAGCATATCAATGTTTACGGGGAATCGGCAGAAGAAGTTGCGTACATCGTGATTGATACCGAATTACATGGGAGTGACCTCATAACTGCCCTGAAAACAGCGGCTGTCACAACTCCTTCGGATAAATTCAGGGATTTCATTGATAATCTCCTGAATATTATGGAAACCGGCGGGGATATGGAAACTTTTTTTGCAAGTATGGTGGGGCATTACCAGAAGTCCGCTGAAGCAGACCAGAATATGCATCTTGAAATGCTGGGAATGTTCGCAGAAACATATGTTACTGTTTTTGTGGCAGGACCCCTGTTCCTGATAACGATATTAATAGTAATGGGAATTACAGGTCCCGGCAGCCTCAATATGCTGAAAGTCGTAATATATGCAGTTATCCCGTTAAGCGCAGTTGGGTTCGGTGTTCTGTTGAGCGTTATTTCGGTGGGAAGCGAAGGCAGGTTAATAAAAATATATGAAGTCACAAAAAAGATAAGGCATTATGACGATGTGAGAGTAAAACCCGTTTCTCCGGGTGAAGAAAGGACGATCCGCAAACTTTCACGGTCGCTGCGATGGACAAGTGTTGTTAATGCAAGAAAAAATCCTTTGAAAACGTTCTTTTCCGATCCACGAAAAGTTTTCTTTATTACTGTTCCCGCTGCCATCATATTCTCTTTTTTTTCCATTTTCGGGCATATAATAAATATACAACTCCTGGATGATGTGATAATAATCAGTTTATTAATAATCCTTGTGCCGTTCATTATCTTTTATGAACTCCAGATGAGAAGAATAAAAAGGATCGGGGAATCCATTCCGGGTTTCCTGAGGCGCCTTGCAGCGATAAGCGAGATGGGTGTCCCGCTTTTCCAGGCAATAAACTCCATCTCCAATATCAATCTCGGGGTACTTAGCACAGAGGTAAAACTCATGTATAAGGATATTGTGTGGAGCCGCAGTCTTTTTGAAGCCCTGACAAAGTTCGAACGAAGGGTCAACACGATCGCGATATCGAGGATCGTCACCCTCATTACAAAAGCAAGTGAATCCACGGCAAATATTAAAGATACTTTACGGGTAGCTGCAAGTGATTCGGATCTCTCCGAAAAACTGATACGGCAGAAGTACACCGTTCTTTTTTCCTACCTTATCGTTGTTTATATATCGTTTTTTGTTTTCATGCTCGTGCTATTTGTTTTCGCAAAAATGTTCCTGCCGCAGATACCTTCGTACTCAGGTCCGACCGGTATGCTTTCGATAAGCGTGGAAAAAGAAGAATACTCCCTTCTGTTCATGCACGCTTCTGTTATACAGGGATTCTTTTCAGGTTTGATTGCCGGGCAGATGATAGGTGAGAGCCTGAGTGATGGTCTCAAGCATTCTATGTTAATGATGACTGTAGCTTATGTTATTTTTGTGTTGTTCGTGTAGTGATGTTATGAATTCATTCAATGATAAAGGGGTTTCTGAAATCGTGGGGGCGATGTTGATCCTGATGGTCATTGTAGTTTATCTCGGGGTCATTCAGGCATATGAAGTTCCGAAATGGAACAAGGAAATTGAACGCCAGGCTTATAGCGAGGCGATGAAAGATTTCCTCGGATTGAGGTCGGATATAGAATATTCAGCGACTAAGAACCTGCCGATAACCTCCAGTATGATTCTGGGGATCTTGTATCCTGAGCGTTTCATGCTGCGCAATCCCGGACCGGGATCGTATGGGACCATTTCAACATATCCTCTGAAAATAAATATCACATATTATTCAAATGGCACAGCCTTTAATGAAAATTATACATCTACGGGTTTTGCCTATGAAATGAGAGGATTATCAAATTATCCAAAACTTGTAAATGAACACGGGATGGTTATAACGGATTTCTGGAACTGGAACAATTCAGATGACGTGAACCGCCTTACCACAGAGAACGGGGTTTTTATTCCTTATTTAAGCGGTATTGAACCTGTTTATTCAACCGGATCTGAAACATTTGATATACTTCCCGTGACGCAATTATTTTTCACTGAGCCTGTATCCTATATGAACGTGACCCTGGAAACAAGATATCCTGAGGTGTGGGCTTCCATGCCGCCCGAATCTCTTCCAGCCGGTTCCGAATATTCCGTCGTTAACGGGGAAATAAGGATTACCAATATTTCCGGATTTGACCTGAGGAACCTGTCTTTGCCTGTGCCTCCTTCGTTACCGGAGAAGAATATATATTCCGGGATTATCAGGTTTACTGATTCCAATACGGTGATCAATACAATATCGGTCAATATGACAAAAAATATTACAAATAATATATTGAATAACATAACAAATACAAC
>CABMHZ010000086.1 GCA_902386115.1 uncultured archaeon
TAAAATTTCCGATGAAGAGCTATCTGACGTCAATATTCTAAAGAACGATTTCCATGGCGAATGGAATTATACAATTTGTCCAAAAACAAGGGGTAAATAAGCAAGTTATTTTGTAACAATCCCTAAGCAAAGATATTATTATGATTTTCGAACAGTTAATTGCCAAGCGGAATGGGTCGAAGGTCGAAGGAAATTTATTACGGAACATTTTGGAAAATTTAAGCAAGAAAATATTCTGCCAAAAGAAGGCATTTCAAACTTAAATTTAACTTTCTCCAATTTGATGTCATCAGAGAATGCTATTCCTTCTCTTGATGGTTTTGTTAATGAAATGAAAAAATATCTTGAAATTTACAAAAATAATATTTCACCTGATATTATAGAAAATGAATTTCAACCGAGAGTAGCTGGTAGGGAAATTACATGGAAAGAACGTAAAGACCTCATAAAACAGTTTACTGATTTAATAAATCAAGTTGAAATAGGATTAAATCTTATTAAATCAAATTCGAATGTTAAAGAGGCCTTTCTCAAAACAAATGAAACCTTCTACAATTATTATCTAAATCAGGGAAAGCCAGATTCCAGATGGAGACTTTTCCAGATTGCCTTTTTTTTGTCCAGCATTAAGTCAGTTGTAGAAAAGAAAGACTTAGATATTGTGAATGTTCTTCATGTAGATACTGGCGGTGGAAAGTCAGAAGCTTATTTTGCCCTCGTTGTTTTCGCATCATTTTATGAACGAATTACAGGGAAAGAAGAAGGTGTAAGTGCAATAGTTAAATTCCCATTGCGAATGTTATCTATTCAACAACTTGAACGAGTTTCAAGTATTATAATTCATGCCGAAGAAATAAGGAAAAAATATAATGATATATTCAAGGGGTCTCCGTTTTCTCTTGGGTATTACGTTGGAAGTGATGATGAATTTCCTGATTTATACATTAAGGTAAGAAAAAACCTATACGATGAAACTAAAAATCTGAAATCTTCTGCACCTATATCAAAAATAATATCAAAGTGCCCTTTATGCCCTCAAGATTCGAAAGGCAATATCCGCCTTATTGATGATGAAAAGGGCAAACGGATTATTCATAAATGTGACAAATGTGGTGGTGAATATTACATTTATCAAAGTGATAGAGAAGTTTTCAGATGGAGACCTACTGTAGTTGTATCTACAGTGGATAAGTGGGCTGGATTATCTCAACAACGCAGGGTACGTAGTTTGCTTGGAGGAAATGGAAGTATGTGTCCAAAAGGACACGGTTTCATCCCATCAGGTGATAAATGCGAAGATAAAGATGAGGAATATTTCGAATGTGAAAATATAGGTGAAAATAAGAAAAATCATACTGAGCCCATACTTTCTATTCAGGACGAAATGCATTTGCTCAGAGAAGGCTTTGGAACAATTTCTGCTCATTTCGAGGGATTGATTGAAACGATTGTAGAGGAAACTTCGAATCACAAATTGAAACATATAGCTATGAGTGCTACTTTGAATGGAACAAAGAAACAGATTGAGGAGCTATATAATAAGAAATACTTTGTAATTCCTGGAAGATGTCCCGAAGGTGCGGGTAGTCCCAATGATTTCTTCTTTGAAAAAAAGGAAGGCCCTAAGCGGATAATCTATGGTTTGAAACCCAATTTAAGAGATAATCATTACGCTTCTCTCAGAACCTTGCTTCACTTTGCAGAATTCATAATAAGATCTCAAAAAGAGTTGAATATAGATTCTAATAGTTTCTGTAGTAAATACGATATAATCGGTTCTTCCGAAGCACAGGAACTCATAAACCAATATCTTATTCCATTAACGTACCATATCAAAAAACAAGATGCATACGATATGGGGCATTTAGAGGATGCTGTTGTAGGAGACCGATTAAAAACCCACTTCAATGGGTCATATGTCAAAGGTGCGGTTTTGACAGGGGATAGCAGTCTTGACGATCTTAAAAAAGGTATTGACAGAGTAAGGGAATTTGTTAATAATTATGATCCCAAAATTGTAGATAAAGAAGGTTTAATATTTGAACCTATTTATGCAACCTCTGTTGTTTCGCATGGGGTGGACTTGAATGAGTTAAATTTTATGATCTTCCAGGGTTTGCCATACTCAACTTCAGAATATATTCAAGCTCTTTCAAGAGTGGGCAGGAAAAATCTTGGCATTGTGCTTTTATGGTTTTACCCAAATCGTGTACGTGATGATAGTTTCTACCGCAATTTTGACAGATACCATAATTCCCTTGATCACGAAGTGCGACCAATCCCCATAAATCGATCTTCACGTCTTGGATTACAGCAAACAATAAACTCAATGTTTTGTGCAGGAATTATGAATTATCTGTCAAATAAGAATGGGAGACCAATATACCTTAAAAGTCAGGTCAGGGAATTAACATCAAAAGACCATGAAGAATTAGTAGAATTTATTTCAAAGACCTATGGCAAAACTGGACTTGATCTGAATATTCATGACGAAGTTGAAAAAAGAATTAACCAGATAATCAATGGTAATGATAAAGAAAAAGAGTTCTTCCCAAATATTTTAACTAAATCTGGTGAACCATTCTTCCGAAATCAATCTGGAATGCGAGGAATACAAAAACAACTTGTACTTGAATTGAATCCGAGAGATGAAGCAATGCTAAAACAGAAGGAGAAATAATTATGAAGGATGATTATAGTCATTCAATTTCTGAAAATAGTTGTTTTTTTCAGGGCCATACAAAGCAATTTTTCTCCAGAAAATTTAGTTTCAGAATTCAATCGAATTATTCTGATATTAATAAAATTAATGACTTTAATATTGAAAAATATAGATCTGCTTTTAGTCAAATTATAAACCGAAAAATTGCTTCGAGAATAAATGATGGGGGAGATTTTCATAATATAAATCCTAATGACCTAAAGATTGAGGCTATCAAACTAATAGACGATCAAAAAGAAGAGGGAGTATGTGGAATGTTTAAAATTTACCCTCAAACGGCATTATGTAAAAAAGACAATTGTCATCAATATTTTCTATTAGGCGAAAAAAGAAAATGTGGACATAAAGATACCGATCCTTGGGAACAGTTCACATTTCTTACTTTTTGTGATGAGTGTGGACGTGATCTTCCTTTGCATTATATGACAAATATATTACATGACTGCAAAAAATGTGGGGGAGAAAGAGGCTCAATATTAATATGGACACGAGGAAAAGACGATATAGGCTCTTACAAAATAAAATGCAGAAAGTGTGGAAATGTAGTTGGATTATATTTTTATGAATGTGATCATACTGTACATGAAACAGGGCAGTGTTTATCTAAACGTCCAAAAAAGAGGTTTAGGGGTATTCCTGCAAGAGCAAATGCAATAATTCATCCTTTTGTAATTACCATACCCGATATACCACAGGAAGATGAAATAGATAAATCCGGGAGAAAAACAACTCAAGGAAAAGTCTTATCAGAAGCTTTTAATAAGGTTTTCGAATTTGGATTTGAAGAGGCTAAAATATATCTGCCGGAGTTTAAAAATGCTTTATTGGAAGAAGAGATTTTCTGGAAACTGACTAGAATAAATGATATTGTTAAAGATGTTTATTCTGACTTCAATATGAATATACCAGAAAGATCGCAGATTAAGCGAGACCAATTTTTAAAAATATTAAAAAGGATTCTGAAAAATGCAAATATTTCATTGCAGGATGGCGCTGATAGTAGCATAATACTTGAGAAGTATGGAATAGATTTTATTAAAAAATCATTAAATTCAGTAAAAGAAATCGTTTTCGATGAAAATGATTTGGAAGGACTGAATTTACTGTGCTCAACTAATATCGGGAAACGTGATAAACCAAAAACTTTTTTTTCAGACTATAAAAATTGGTGCGATGAATTTGGACTAAGGAATATCATGCATTATCCTGGTATTAATATGGTTCAAGCACTTTTGGGAATAATAGAAGGCTCGACGCGAAGAAACCCTACATTGTTCAGAACCATAGAAACAGGAAAAGGTAATCTTAAACAACCAACTATTTATGTTAAAAATTTTTTTACAGAAGGCATTCTTTTCCAACTTGATTGTATTAAAATTCTCAACTGGTTACAGGAGAACCAAAGTACAGTAAAACCAGGTATCGATGTTTTACCACCAGAAGGAACAAAAGCCAGAACACATTACAGACATGTTATTTCAAAGGATGATAATTGTAGAAATGCCGTGAATAAATTGTTGCATACATATTCTCATATGCTCATGCAACAATCGACAATAGATACTGGACTCGATAATACAAGCATTTCTGAAAAGATTTTCCCGAACATCGGCTCTATTTTTATTTATTCCACAAACAGCATTAATATTGGTGGTCTCGAATATACCTATGACTATCATCTGGAAGATTGGTTTAGCAGGGTGAAGGAACTAGCTACTGATTGTTCACAAGACCCTGCCTGTATGATCGATGAAGGTGGCGCATGCAATGCTTGTAGTTATGTTCCAGAATTTGTTTGCTTCAATTTCAATCAGGATATTGATCGTTCTACTCTGGTTGGTGGTTCGGATAGATTTGTGAAAGGGTATCTTGCATGAATATTAATCCAAATGTTGAAATCGCAATTCAAAAATATATACAAGAATATATGAGGGTCAATGCAAACTTGCAGTATCAAAGAGCTTATTCAAAATTATCAAAGTACTGTCCCTATCACTGAAGCAGAATTACGAAATGCAATAAGCAATGCGCTGAGAATGGGAAATCTTCAAATTATTGAGAAAAAAACATCTTGGGATGAATCTAAGGTTCGTATATTAAGACCATTTTTGATTAATAATTCAGATGATAAAATTTCCATCGTTATTTCAAGACCCAGACTTAAGGAGTTGAGCCTTGGAGGTATCGAAAATCGAAATCAACAGATAGACAGTATATATTGTTTTCGTGAAATAATCACTTCTGCTAATAAAATTCTTCGAATTTGCTCACCATTCATGCAAAAAAACGTGTTAAGCGAAGATGCTTTTCCTGATTTAAAACAACTTATTATCGATGCCTTTGAGAGAAATGTGAATATTAAATTGTTGTCAAGGGAGTTGTTTCAAGGGCGTGGAGGGGAAATTCATTGGATTGTAGATATAGCAAGAAATTTGGGCATGGAAGAAAAACTGACTATAGTAGATTATCATTTCCAGTCTGACCGAGGAGACATACTCTCAAGCACTCATGCAAAGCTTTTAATTGCTGACTATACTATGGCGTATGTGGGGAGCGCCGAGTTGCGAAGAAATAGTTTGATTGCAAACTTTGAAGTAGGTTGTCTTATCACTGGGCCAGCAGTCATTGGAATATCTGAAGCATTTGATTCTATGTTTAGTCAAGGAAAGGTCTGGAAATGAAATTTTCTTCATTGGAATATATTGATGAAAATAAGAATCAGATGACTATAATCCAGAATAATAATGAAAAGTTATCTCCAATCTCCCTGAGCATACTCGATTCAATATTCAATACTAAAGTTACAATAATATTTTCGCAAGGTCCTTTAAATTTATCGCCAATTATTTCAAGCCTATTTGCCTTTCAAAAAGAGCAAGATGTGCTTATCGGAATACCAAAACGATTATTTCATGAGCGGTTTGAAAAAAATACCGACATCTTTTTCTCTCTATTATATAAACAGAAAATGGATGTGGGAACATCAAATGCACTTTATTTTTATCGTGAAATGCTCTGGTGTAAAGGGGAAATTGATGAAGAAACAAATGAATTAATCAATTTGGATATTTCAACTCGTCCAAAACATGGAACCTCAAAATTCAAACGTGAATACGATAACTATGCCAGAGAGAGCTTGACATCAGGCACTTTTCAAACAAGACCTAAAGTTCTTTCAATAACTATCGATGAAGTAATCCCAGCGGGAATAATCGGTGAAAATAAAATAAAATTTGAAAATTCTGTTTATACTCTCAAAAACTTCAGCCCCAAATTAATCATATACGACTCAATAAATGAAAGGAAATATAGTTTTAGTAATATATGCGAATTAATAAAAAAAATAGAAAATATGGAAATAAAACTTGTATTGCATTTTTCTTGGCCTTATCTTAAAGGTTTATCTGAATTTTTGGAAAAAATTAAAGATAACAATAGCGTCAATGTAATACATCTTGGGAAGAGAATTTGTATAGAATCTCAAAAGAACTTTATTAAACCTGCACAGAATATTCTTCCTCTGTCTTTAGAAGGGAAATCTTGGGAAAATTACTATCCAAAGCGCCGTTTTTTTAATTTCAAAATAATTGTGGTGCCGCCAAAAGCAAAACCTAAAAACCTTTCTGCAAAAGATGTTGAAAATTGGGATTGGCATTTAGATGAGAGAATAACAGAAATCCGAGAACATCTCAAATATGAGCCTTTTATTAAATTTAAAGAGAACCTTTTCAAATTTCCACCTGTTGTTGACACTTTTCTTTGTCCATCTGAAATAAAAATTTGGTCCCCTCTGATAGGTAAATCGATTCCCATAACTAAATTTATTTCAATTAAGGAGAATGAAGCCAGCCCCTCAATAAGAGCATTTAAAGGTTTATGCTCTGTTCTCGAAAAATATAGAGACTTATCTTATGAATTCAGAGGGCTATACACAAATTCTGCCATAACAAAAAAAACACTTTTCCAAGCTTTCTTTATTGAAAAAATCAATAATATTTTCAAGGAAACTGTTCAAAAAAATTTTCAGGACTCTGATCATGAAACCACAACTTCTATTTTAATTGCCAATTTTCATCCGCATTCTTACTTAAAAACACAAACCTCCTTAGCTGAATCCTTAATTTATTTATTAAAATCTATAAATTATTCTATAAGACTTTTAAATATCCCAAATATACAAAAGAAAAATAATCTAATCTATATCGAAAAAGAACTATATAATGGCGAAAAACAGAAGGAAATAATCTGGGAGAACAACTTTATCGAAGAATTTAACCTAAACAAAATTAAAAGATTTTTTTTAAATAATATTCCTGAAGTTAATATTTCGATATCAAAAAATAATAATCAATTGCATCTAATAATGAGATTAAATATTTCTTTAGATTATATAGAGTATCTCCACCAGAATTCAAATATTGATATAAAATATTTCAATGGACTTAATTTTTATGAGGCAATCATTACAAATGATGGTTCATTCAAAGAAAATAAGCTATATAGCATTTCATTTGAGAATACGGTAAAAAACTCTGTCATAAAAATGATGATGGAGCACAAAAGTGATGTGAGTCCCAAAGAAATATTCGAAAAAGATATCACAACAATTCATACTGATTTTTCTAACATGCAAGCTCTTTCTCAAGAATTAATAACAAATAGTGAATTAATAATTCCTGGCCCCATTCCATTTACGACAATATCGGATGATGACATATTAATATTTCATGGATATGATGCTTTGCTTCTTCCGTTTAAAAGTGTGATTTTCTTTGCATATCCAGGAAACAATTTCAAATATATATTAAAACAAACAAAATTATATAATGATTTGCTCTCTGAAAATCAAACTAATATTTCAACACGAGATTTGTTATTTTCTTTGGATAATATAAAAAGTAGTAAACGTTTCAAATTGCCCCCTAAACCGGATTCAAATATTATTCAAACACAAAGTAATGAAATAGATACACCAATTGACACAGCAATTCGAGAAGAACTTCTGAATGAATCCAACGCAGATGAAAATGAACAGGAGGAAATTAGGACTCTTAAAGATATATGGGCTCAAGCACAACAAAAATCAAACAATGAGCCGCAAAAAAGATCAATTATTCATAATCCATCAAAAGAATACATAAACTTTGATGTGAAGTTCGAGGATGGAACAAAAGACACTATTTCATTCCAAACCGGCATATTGATTAGAAAAAAATATATGGATGATTATATTCTTTCAACCATTGATGAACTTTCTGAAAATGATCAAATAATTTATATACAATCTGATGGGCGTGATAGTGTAGAAAATCATTTATTAAAAACTATATTAAGTGAAGATGAAATGTCATTGGAAGAGATTACAAAACCATTAACAGCCTTGAAAATTTTTTATGAAACTATCCATTCTTTAAATTTCAAACAAAGTTATGATGAAATTAAAATGAAGAAATTTGATTGGCTTTCACCTGAACAAAAAGAGAACATTTTTGATATATTTAGTATATTATTTAGTAGAGATCAGTTAATCTCACAAAATAATTTAGCTCTATTAATCGATAGCAGTATATGGAAAGGAATAATAAAACCTGAGATATTAATGCAAATTTTTGAAAGGGGTGCTAATATTACATATTCTAAATTATTTAACTTAGCTGAATGTATGGGTTTAAATTATAAAGAAAATTCGTTCAAACAGTTATGTTCCACTGCTATAAATGAAGATACTCATTATTCATTTCATGATGAAAAAAATGTACTGGCTATCGGGCGCCTCATAGGGCACATGGGAATTATAGAAAACTACCAAATAATTAATGACAAGGGAAGTAGAATTGGCACATTTCTCCGACAGGTCGGTCGTTCTATTAATAGAGTTGCTAACGGAAAGGGGGATATTTTTAATGAAATGGACATCGCTATTGAGGAAAAGATGAAAAAATGTACAATTGTTAAAATACGGGTGTAATTTCATTTGAGATTTATAGATATATGAGAGGTAAAATTGTGAATCAAAAAATCCTTATTGTGCAACCAAAATTTCCAACACCCTCAAAGAGCATCAACCATAAAGACTTTCTTCCAATTCCTTTATTGAAAATTGCATCGTATCACAGGTCTCTAGGTGATGAGCCATATCTTGTTCATGGAAAAGTAGATGTTGATTTTAACCCTGATTTGATATATGTAACTTCTCTCTTTACGTATTGGCAAAAAGAATTTTGGGATACTGTTAAGTTTTATAGGAATAAGTTTTCTGATACCACAATTAACGTTGGCGGCATATATGTTTCACTATTTTTTGAAAACAGCGAATTTCAAAAAAAATGTAATGAATTTAATGTGACACCATTTAAGGGGACTGTTGAAGCGTTTGAAAAATCACAACCAGATTACAGTCTCGTAGAAGTAGATTACCAGATAATTCATGCGTCGCGTGGATGTAAGCGTCATTGTCCTTTTTGTGGAGTATGGAAGATAGAGCCAGAGTTTGTTCCAAAAGAAAGTATCAAAACTGAAATCGTAAAGAACAAACTTGTATTTTATGATAACAATCTCTTAGCTAACCCATTTATAGAAAAAATTTTAAAAGAACTTTCAGAGCTAAAAATTGAAGGAAGAGTTGTATATTCAGAAAGTCAAAGTGGGTTTGATGGAAGATTACTTACTTTGAAAGTCGCCAAATTGCTTAAAAAAGCACGGTTTATCAACCCAAGACTCGCCTGGGACGGTCCCTTCACAGAATGGAATAAAATTGAGACCCAAATAAAAATCCTGAATGAGGCCGGTTATAAATCCAAAGAGATTTCAATTTTCATGATATTTAATTGGGAATATAATTTTTATGAAATGGAACTGAAACGAAAAAAGTGTTATGAGTGGAATGCACAAATAGCAGATTGCAGGAATAGACCATTAACTCAAGAATTTGATAATTATAATGGTCGCATTGACCAAACATCAAAGGACTATTATATTCATGAAAGCAAAGGCTGGTCTGACTTGATGGTCAAGAAATTCAGAAAAAACGTAAGACGCCAGAATATTTGCATAAGAAATGGCCATGCGTTTCATTCATCAAAATTAGAACGGAAAAGGGTTCCTAAATCAGATTATTCAAATATAATTTCCATGCCAAAAAATGATATAAAAAAGATACTGCCAGATGCATGGTGGCCCTTAGAACTTTAATTTACATATCTATTTTTCACATTTTTTATTGTCATAACTTGCCAACAAATGGCATAACTTGCCATACATTGCCATTCCATGTTTTTAATGCTAATTTCCTGACAAACACGGTTTTGACTTTGTCATTAGATAGTCATGTTTGGTGATAGTTTATGAAATCGTGGGTAAAGTATGTCGCAACAATTGTAGTCGGCGCCATTGTGATGGGAGCAGCCTACCTCCTTCCCATGGGAAGCTTCCAGGCTTTCGTGATAGGATGGTTGTTCCTCATTCCGGCGACTTTTGCCGTCTACATGATGTTCGCGCTGAAAGAATACATGCAGGACAGGAAAAACAGGATCGTTGTTTCAGTAAAACCCACTGAAGCCATGCTGGCGCTGGCACGCAGGGAAGAAGCCCTGAAGATGGACAAGGAACTCCTGTTTGAGGAGCTGCAAAAATAAACGGGAACGGAGGGACTAAAATGATCGTAACAAGACATATCTCTCTGGACAACGACTGCATCGACAAGATGCAGCCGTATGTCCAAAAACATAACGGCAATTTCAGCGCTGCGGTAAGGGAGATTATAGACAGGGCAGGTAAATACAGTTCCCTCCGGAATTCCTCAACTATCGACAGTTCATTGCTCAAATGGATGCTGGCAGAGATAGACGGCAGGCTTGTGCCCGAGAATGTCCTTGATGAGATACTTGACCCGGCTCTTGTAAATTCCATGAGGGGGCTTGAGGAACATCTGCGCAGCAGGTTCAATGACCTTGAATGGAGCATCGACTTTGCAATAAGATACGACAGTGATTCATCTCCTTCCGATTTACTGGTAGAAATAAAAGGGGCTCAGCAGAAAATAAAATTCGTAGCTTCAATCCTCTGCCAGTACCTTGTGAAAAATTCACCAGACGAGGCTCCGCTCTGTATCCGTTCAATCGGCAATTTCGGCGACAGCCTGAAAATAGAACTTTCGAGGTCAAATAAAAAGGACGCCCAGAACAGCCTGAATAATTTCTTCGGAGGGATGGATGAAGTTATACAGGCAATAAAAAACCGCCCTTCTTTCTGGAAGACAATAATAGGCGGGCACCTGTTGAGCAATTACAGCATGGTCACTGTCCACAGGAACTATTTCGAGGACTTGCTCGCCGGAAAAATACCGATGGGCGAGATAACCATAGAAACGCTGGCAAAAAAACCCATCCAGGAAATACCCTTATATGAAATGCTTCCCCTGATAAAAGAAGTTTACGAAACTTCCAGGGTGGTGGACAGGGTGGAAATAGACAGGGAGACCGTAATACTGTTCCATAATTACAGGAACATCGAAGTGATCGATAAATTAAAAAAGAGCCTTGTGGCGCTTCTTGAAGCCAGCGGTCATTTATATGATGCAAAGTCCACTGCCAACATGATAGTGCTGACACACAGACCTGACGTTGGCATAAAGATCAACGAGATCATAAGCAACCTGAAGATCAGCAGCAGCAGGGTGGACCAGGAACTGATAATGTTCATGGCTTTCCTGAAAGGGCTGAAGAACATTCCCGACATATCCATGTCGCTTACTCTTCTGGGCAGGAGGATGGGTAAGTCGCTGATGCAGGAATATGAACGGGAGAACAGTATCACTAAATGGAACCCGGAATCATTCCGGAGCGCTTTCGGTTCGATCGATTCCAGGCTGCACAGGGTCAGCGAGTGGAAAGTGGATAATAATAATCTCCTGTATGTAGTCAGGAAATGCAATATCGTGGCTGAAGGGAACACGGTTGATAAATACGTCTGCCAGACCATACGCGAAACCTTCAAGGGGGCAGTTAATCACGCGTTTGGCACGCAGGCGCAGCTTGAGGTCAGAAATCTGTTATCTCACGGAGACAAATGTTGTGAGGTGTTAATACGAATACCATGAAAGGAGAGCGGTTCAGAGATCAAAAAACGGTGGACTGGATAGTGAATAAGATCGGAAAGCACGGAGGACATTATGGAAACCTTTGTTGAATACATGACATATGTTAAGGGGCTCGGATATCTACTGGTAGTGGCGTTCCTGTTTGCCTTCATAACTTTCTGGATGCTCGTACATACGAAAAATAAGGATTTCGTCAAAAGCGTCCCTGTAGTAGTTGTAATATGGCTGATGTTCGGAGGAGCCTCCGCGGTTATTTCGAACGGTCATAATCCAGATGGAAATTTGAGTGCGGATAATCCGGAACCTGCAATTACACCTCCAGTGTTTCCTGAATATTACAGTAACGGCAGCCCTGCCACTATAACTGCGCACAGGGTTGAAAAATGGATGGATGTGAACAGTTCGGAATATTTTGCCATAAGCTACGGCTCGGCGGCGAATTTCCATACAGTGATGAGCGAAAAACTCGCATGCAGGGAATGTCACCATAACAGCGGTGATGAGATCCATGCCTGCAAGGATTGTCACGGCACCCCTTTTGACCCGGATAACATGACAAAGCCCGGGCTCAAGGCTGCTATCCACGGAAGGTGCATGTCCTGTCATAAAGAAGTGTTCAGCGGTCCTGAGGGATGCAAGTTATGCCATACCCAGGGTTCACCGACATCAGTGATCGTGCCTGCACCTGAAGTACCCCATACCCTGACATGGGAACAGTGCATCCGCTGTCACCCTGACGGGATACCGGGCGGTGAGAATATAAATATAGTTTATCATGACTTCTGTATCAAGTGCCATACAAAAGGCATTGCAGGGGCGGCGGTCATGCCCGCTGACCATGCGGGACGTACAGGCGATACATGCGAGGGCTGCCATAAGCCCGGAGGTGGATGAACTATGAAAATGAGCAGACGCGATTTTGTGAAAATCGGAGGTTCTGTCGTTGCAATGAGCCTCCTGGGCACCAATGCCCGGGCAGGAGCGCACAGTTTCGAAGGCTATCCTGACCGCTACGGCATGCTTTCCGACCTGACAAGGTGCATAGGATGCCGCCGTTGCGAATCAGCATGCAACAAGGCGAACAACCTGCCTGCCCCGGAGACCTCTTTCGAGGATACCTCGGTGTTCGAGGAAAAGAGGAGACCATACGTTGCTGATGTCGGATCATATACTGCGGTCAACAAATTCGAGGTTGACGGGAAAACAGTCTATCGCAAAGTCCAGTGCATGCATTGCGAGGAACCTGCGTGCGTTTCAGCCTGCCTTGTCGGAGCCCTGAAGAAGAGCCCTGAAGGTCCTGTCACCTGGAACGAGAAGGTGTGCATTGGATGCAGGTATTGCATAACAGCCTGCCCGTTCTATGTACCCGCCTTTGAGTATTCAAGCGCATTTGAACCGAGGATACAGAAATGCTTCATGTGCCACCAGAGGATCACGAATGGCACAGTTCCGGCATGTGCTGAAGCATGTCCCGTGGAAGCCATTACATTTGGCAAAAGATCAAGCCTCCTGAAACTTGCAAAGACACGGATATGGGACGAACCCGACAAGTATATTGACCATGTCTATGGTGAGCGCGAAGCCGGTGGGACCGGATGGCTGTACATCTCAGGAGTCCCGTTCTCGAAGCTTGATTTCCCGATGGACATTGGCACTACAGCATATCCTGAACTGACGAAAGATTTTCTGTCCATTGTCAATCTCACCCTGGTCTCGTGGCCTGCGGTGTTCGGAGGGATATACCTGATGACAAAAAAGGATAAAAAACCTCATGATAAGGAAGCGGAGGAATTGAGGGAGGAACTGAAATGACAGATATAGAAGTCGAAGACTTAAGGAAGACAGAAACTGTGGAATACTGGATAAACGAGCTGTTCTTTAATAAACTGAGTATTAAAGAATACGTGAAATCGCTTATCAACCCGTTCAACATAATCGCAGGAACCATAGTACTGGTCGGGCTGGCATTTATTTTCATGCGGTTCGCGTTCGGTCTTAACCAGATCACTGATTCCTCAAACACACAGGCATGGGGACTATTGCTTGGCGTGGGACTGTTCACAGGCGTCCCGTTCTCTGCCTCGGGATTCGTGATGGGGACTGCCGTGTACATTTTCGGGCTCAAGAAATACCAGCCTGTTGTCACTAATGCGATCCTCCTTGGATTCCTGGGCTACCTGTTCGCCGTGGTATTCCTGATGACCGACCTTGGGAGACCCTGGAGGATATATTATCCCATGATCCTTTCGTTCGGTCCTGCCTCTGTCATGTTCCTTGTGGCATGGCATGTGGCGTTATACCTCTCAGTGCAGGCGCTGGAATTCTCTTCATCTGCATTCGAGTGGCTGGGAATAAGATCGCTTCGCAAACTGGTAATAGGCGGAACGCTTATGCTCACGATAGCAGGTATCATGCTGTCCACTCTTCACCAGTCCGCGCTGGGTGCGATGTTCCTTCTTGCGCCGGGAAAGGTACATCCGCTGTGGTGGAGTTCGTACATGCCCTGGCTTTTCTTTGTCTCAGCGCTTGCAGCCGGGCTTGTTTATGTGATAATTGTGACCAAGCTCACGCAGATGTTCATGAGGCACAGGGCTGATGAACGATATCTCTCAAGCCTTAATGATATCACTCTCGGCATCGGGAAAGCCTGCGCCCTGATACTGTTCACGTATGTCGGGCTGAGGCTGACAAGTATCACGTATGAGAATGCATGGGGATACCTGACGGGACCATATGGTGAGTTGTTCATTGTTGAGTTCCTGCTTTTCGCCATTGCGCCCCTTTTGTTCTTCTATGGGGTGCAGCAGAAGAGTGCGGGAACCGTGCAGGTTGCGGCGCTTGTGACCATGATCGCCATTATCCTGAACAGGCTCAATACAGTGTACATCACTTTCAACTGGCAGCTTCCCCACAGGGAACTCTTCTACTGGAAAGAGGTCATTGTGGTGATAGCTGTTCTCACGATCGAGGTCCTGGTGTACCGCTGGATAGTGAACAGGATGCCAGTGCTGAGGCAGCATCCTGATTTCATCGGGGAAGAGCACGGATAGCAAGAAGGAATGGGTAAGATCAGGGCAGCATTTTGTTGCCCTGATCATGGCTTTTTTTTATTTGATCGGGATTACATACAAACGAAATGTTAAATCCATTTAAGTGGTATTAAAGAAAAGTAAATTATGAACACATTAGTAATTATACTTGCATTATTAACGTTCTTTTCTACACTAATTGGTGGTGTGGTTATTGTCAAATTCCGAAAGTATCTTCCATTTTTCTTTGCTTTTGCTTCTGGAAGTCTTGTTGCTGTCTCATTCTTAGACCTTTTGCCAGAAAGTTTAGACATTTCCAGGAGCATTAACCTGCCAGTTCGTTATATTATGATTGCAGTTGTTTTTTCTTTTTTCTTCTACAGTCTTTTAGAACGGTTCTTTTTAACACACCATTTGGAAGACACGGATGACCATGAACATATAATGGGTCCAATTGGTGCTGGCAGTTTAGTTGTACACAGTTTTTTAGACGGAGCAGCCATCGGTTCAGCTTTTCATGTAAATGCCTCGATAGGTCTAATTGTAGCTCTGGCAGTTATTTTCCACGACTTTACTGATGGCATAAATACCGTTACTGTTATGTTAAAGAATAAACAACAAATTAGAAAAACGGTAATCTTTCTTATATTGGATGCAGTGGCACCCGTTGCTGGAGTTTTGGCTACCACCGCAATAGCCATCCCTGAAAATATACTTGCCATTATGCTTGCGGTATTTGTTGGTGAGTTTTTATATATAGGTGCATCAACCTTATTGCCGGAAACCCGCAAAAATCTTTCCAAGGGAATAATCGTTGCTATGGCTATTGGAATTGCACTTATAACTGTTCTTACTTCACTTATTTAAATTGAAACTAATTTTGAAACCGGTAGCAAAGCTAAACATGAAAATCCCGGATATATGAAGTAGATAAATCATATTTTATCTAACTGCGAAACCTGCGGATCTCCTTTTTTGGAGTTTTCTCCCCCACCAGTCTCCTGATATCGAGCAAAGAGATGTGATATTCGTTTGATACATCCCTTTCTGCTTTCATCAGAGCTTGGATTTCATTTACGCCGCTATTAATAAATGAGTTCTTTCTCGTTGTTATAGCGGCTAACACTTCGAAAATGTCCATTAACTCGTTCCCTCAAATTATATTATTACTTCATACATATAAAGCTATTTGAGATTGTCGGAAAAGCTGTTAACTTTCACCAATTCAAGATAACATCATAATCCTTGCAGCCAACTTTTCTCAAGAAAAACATTACGCATCGAAGCATTTATATCCTTTAGATGCTTTTATTA
>CABMHZ010000087.1 GCA_902386115.1 uncultured archaeon
GTTTTGTTTCAAAAGCCCCAATTTCTCCAGACCTATTCTCCCAATTTTATTTTTCAGGCGTTTTTTATCAATTGCCCTGAGCTGGAATACCAGAACCACCGAAACCACATCAAGGTTATTGAACTGATCAGGTTCAATTATGAAAGTGAATGGGAAATCAGCAGCTTTTGGTTTGGAAGTAAGAGGGACTATTAAAACTGTCGGGACTTTTTCTAAACCAGCTGCTTGCACTACGACAGCAGGTCGGGGTCCTGCCTGCTCATGTCCGCCAGACAAAGGAAATTCAACAAAATAGATATCGCCCGGTTGCATTATAGGGCATCCTCAAAGTTCAAAAGAGCTTCATCGCTGAGACTATCCCAGTCCCGGAATTCTCTTTTAAGGTCAAAATCATGTTCTTTCTGCTGGATAATTGACTCCTTGAATAAATGGATGATTTTCATAAGGTTGTCTATTTGATCATCCGAAAGATCTTTAACCTCATTTAATATTTCTTCCTTATATTTCTGTGATATTTGCATTTATACTCCTTTTCCAATAATTGTATTTAATCGTATAAAAAAATATTGTACACATAAGGAAGTGCTCAGTTATTCAAAGTATTCAGAAAAACCTGCTGTTTCTGCCAAAGAGCGACGCATCATGACCTGACAGGGAGTTCATCTATGGTTAATATTTAGTCGCATAAATTAAAATCTGTATAGCGTGAATCATGAAGGTTGGGCGATAATACGAACTTTGCATCACTCTCTTGTTTTCTTACCTGCCCATTTTTAAAGCAGTCTTCAGGTTAATTGGTTTGATGAAATTTTCGACTGCATCAAAATGACCGTCGTCTGTTAAAACGTGCTTGATATTTTCACTTATGCCGGTCGCAGCGATCAATGCATCACCAGGAGGAAGCTTATATGTCATATGCAGCTCTCCGGCACGGATTGCTATTGTCCGATCGGTATCTATGATCTCCAGGTTTAAAGAAAGCAATTCGTTTATTTTTTTCCTGTAAATGTCCCTGCCAAGAAAAATGATCAATTCCGGGAGAGTAGTAACTGAAATTACCCCCGTGATCTTTTCATCGTCCAATGCCTGTGAAAGTTTGACATACGAACTTTCTCTGGTCGTGAGGAGCGCGTAAATATGCATGGTATCGATCAGGATCTTATTCATCTATCCTATCTCCAGTTCTCTCGCATTTCCCTCAATTTCTTTCTTGCTTCTTCCAAAGTAAATAACGGCTCAACCGATCCGCAGATATCCACCCATTTTGTTCTCGGTTTAATAATTACAAATTTATCCTCCTCTATGAAGGTCACCTTCTCGCCTGTCTTAAACCCGTATTTTTTCCTGAGCCTTGATGGTATTACTATCTGTCCTTTTGAGCTTACCCTTGAAGTTTCCATGTTTTACATCGTTTTACTATGTTTTACTGCATGGAATATAAAGTTAATCTTAAGGTAGGTGTACCGAAGAATTGTAACTCTGGCTGCTTATTAAGATTTGGGCTTAAATGATCAGATTATGGCTGCCCGGGGTTCTGATGGCGCGCCGCCTGCTCAAAATCTATCCAGTACATTATACAGCGTATCACGCTTCGCAACCGGGCGCCCCAGCTTCTTCGCAATATGAATGAAATCCTCAATGTTCTTGCTGTGGAAAGCCACTCCAGCCGCCCTTACGACATTCTCCTCTATCATAGTCCCGCCAAGGTCGTTCGCCCCGAAAACAAGCGCTATCTGGGCAACAGAAAGACCCTGCGTTACCCACGAAGCCTGTATGTTCCTGATATACCCGTTAAGAAGTATGCGTGAAACTGCTACCATCTTAAGGTAATCCACGCCAGTCGATGCGCCGCTCAATTGCGTATTCTCCGACTGGAAACTCCAGGGTATGAAAGCAGTGAATCCGTGATATTTTTCCTGCATCTCTCGTATGCGGATTATATGCTTTATCCTCTCTTCAAGAGTTTCCACATGACCGAAGACCATCGTGGCTGTGGTCGGAATATCGAGAGAATGGGCTGCCAGCATGACATCCCGCCACTGTTTCCATCCTATCTTGTTCGGGGAAACGTAACCCCGCACCCTGTCGTCAAGTATCTCAGCCCCGCCGCCAGGTATGGAATCAAGCCCTGCATCATGAAGACGTGAAATAGTCTCCTTTATCCCGGCACCGTACAGCTTTGAGATATGCACTATTTCAGGCGGGGAGAAGGCATGCATCTGGACATTGAACCTATTTTTGACAGTTCTTAGCATTTCCTCATAATACTCAATGGATATTTCCGGGTTCAGCCCACCCTGGATCAATATCTGGGTTGCACCGAGCCTTACAGCCTCATCTATTTTTGATACTATTTCTTCGATCGTGAGGACATACGCATCCTCTGCCCCCGGCTCCCTGTAGAAGGCACAGAATTTGCATTTTGAAGAACAGATATTAGTATAATTGATGTTCCTGTCAACCACAAAAGTAACGAGGTCCCCCGCGCTTTGCTTACGCAGCGCATCCGCGGCTGCGCCCATGAGGTTAAGATCATTGGACTTGAGTAACTCTACTCCCTCATTAAGCCCCAGAGATTCTCCGCTGAGGGCTCGTGCGAGCAACTCTACGCAGTCAACGCCTGAAAATTTTTGTATCAGCTCAAAATTCGTCATCCTGGGAATAGCTCCTCCTGAATTTCAGTGCAAGTTCGGCTTTCATAAGTTCTCTTCCCAGATAAGCTGAATGGTCAAGGCGCGAGACAAGCCCCATATTGATTATCGTATCAAGAACTACCTTTGCAGTTTCACCTGTTATTGATTTTTCATTATGCTTTGCAATGATCTTTCCCTGACAGAACTTCCCGTCCTGTATCTTGCTGTCCGTGATCTCTATCTTAAAGCATCCAGCAGGGTCAAGGTGCCATTTTTCGCTTCCTCTTGCCTCGATGGCATTCCCCGGCAGTTTCCCGAACTCCCGCCCTCTTTTCTCTTTCAGCGTAAGGAGGTCGATCCCCAGGTCTTTGGGAGCGCTGTTGCGGTCTCGTGCAAGCATCATCATAATGGAAGCAGATTTTAGCTCGGATACGCTTCCGCGCGCCTTGAAGCTGTATTCGGGCGTGAACAGTATGCTGGCGTTAAACTCCATTGCGATTGCAGAGAGTATTGCATTGACGCCCTGGGAATCGGCGTCTATGAGTTCAGTAACGTTCCCGATGCCAAAAAACAGCGGGATTGTCCGGTCGCGCTTCCTGAACTCACGGAACCTGTTCAGTGATTCTGACAATCCGTGACCCGCGGGCTCAAGAACAGGGTCGGCGATGATGTTTGTGATACCTATCTTTCGTGCATGATCGATATTGCGGAACAGGCTCCCGATGTCAGCAGAGCGGTCAGGGATTATGACTGCGCTTACGCAATTCTTGATGATCTTCTCTTTTACTTCATTCATGTTCCCGGAATTCAGGCTCAACACAATGTCTATGCCTGAATCAAGGGCAGTATTGATCAGGCAGGGGTCGAGTGTATCTATGCTAAGAGGAACACCTGTGGCTGCCCTTGCGGTATTCACAGCATTGCCTGCCTCTTCTTCCGTGGTATCAAGCGAAAGCCCCAGGTCGATGATATCAGCCCCTTCTTCCACGAAATACAGTATCCTGTTCGTGAGTTCATTGCTTGATAAATGACCCGCGTCAACTACTTCAGCCATGACTTTCATGCGGGAATTACCCCCAATCTTTACGTCCCTGATAGACTGGGGCGAGGTGGAGCCATCCTCAAGCTCTGTTGCTCTTTCAAGAGCACTTCCTTTTCTTTTTTCTTTCAGGAGTTCGCAGGCAGGGATTTTTGTGGAAAATTCAGTGCTTCCGGCAGGCGAGAGCACAGGGCCAGGGTCGACCGCGTGTTTTGGGCCGCGCGGTACAGGAGTATTTATTTCCGTCTCAAGTCCTGAAAAATCCCCTGACGCAAGACCGGAGATAAGTATAAGGTCATATTTTTTTTTGGGAAGAGAACGTCTCAGGAGAGCGGGTGTTGTGAACGCTGCCACCTCTATACCCAGGACGAGCACGTCTGCCTCATCCCGGACGGATTTTCTTACCGCATTTTCTGCCAGCCTTCCGGTCACAACGAGTATGTTCATTATTATCGGAAAGGTCAGAACAGGCTAATATATATTCCTTTTATTCCCATTGCAATAAAATTCACCGCGATCGCTGCAAGGAAGAGACCCATCAACCGCGTCATTACCATCATGCCTGTTAAGCCAACAACCCTGTTGAAAGTCTCCGAGTACCTGAATATCAGGTATGTAATTATGAATGTCAGGAGTATTGCTCCGATGACCATCATTTTTGAATAGATATTTCCATTTGTTTCCTGGGTCAGAAGGATCGTGGTGGTAATGGCTCCGGGTCCTGTCAGCATGGGCATTGCCATGGGAAAGATGGAAATGTCTTCCCTCTTAGCTGCATCTGTCATTTCCTCTGATGTGATGCTTTCACGCGTAGTCCTTGCGAACAGCATGTCCATTGCAACGAGGAAGAGCAGGACACCTCCTGCAACCCTGAGATGGTCAACTGTTATGTTGAAGATCAAATTAAGTATATAATTTCCTGCAATTGAAAATATGAGGGCTATAATGCAGGCAATTATCACTGACCGCTTTGCCACGAATAACTTATCCGAGACGCTCATATGCGAGGTCAGGGAAATAAATACCATCACCCCGCTTAATGGATTGACTATCACGAATATGGATGTAAGGGCGTATATAAAGAACGTGAGGTCAGAGATCATTAGAAGTAGTATTGTGTAGATATACTATTGAATGTTTTGCTAATTATGAGGATACTTCGGGTTTTGATGATTTTATCCTATCTGGAACATTCGGCGCCATCAAAATCATTATGTAATACCAATTTAATAAGTATTACTTATTATGAAATCAAAGCAAAGAATTGTAGGTATTACCTCAAAGGGACAGGCAACGATCCCTGCTGATATGAGAAAGCGGTATAAACTTAAAAAACGCGCACTTATAGTTGATACTGATAAAGGACTGCTCCTACTGCCCTCTCCTGAACCGGAGGATGAAATGGGAAGCCTTAAAGGACTATTCAATAAGACAGCGGATGAACTGCTGCGTGACGCACGCAAAAAGGATAAGATGCGGGAAAAAACCCTGGAGGAACTTTGAAGTACGTATTTGATACCGAGGCGATCCTAAAATTTTATCTCGGTGAAGATGGAGCGCCAACAGTGCTGGAATTGCTCAGGCAGGTTCATGATAAAAAAGTAAAAGGATACATCAGCGTAATTAATCTGACCGAATTCTATTACATCCTTTACCGCAAAAGCCCTGAAATTGCGAAGGAAAAAGTAAATAATCTGCTCTCTTTTAAATTGGGTCCCCATGAAATAAAAGATAACGACCTGTGGAGAGAAGCCGGAAAATTTAAAGCGATCTACAATATTCCCCTGGCAGATGCATTTGCCGCGGCAACTGCAAACCATCTCAAAGCTACCCTTGTAGCAGGGAAAGATGCAGATTTTGAAGGGCTTGATGTGGAAATAATGAGGGTATAAGGTTCATTAAAAATTTTTTTCCTCATGGAACACATCGGCGCCCTATTTAATAAATATAATGTCATAAATCTTCCAAAGTTATAAGTATACGATATAATAAAACGTAATAACATATGAAAACAATATCAGTCCGGTTGCCTGAACAATACCTTCACGAGATCGAGGAGGCGTGCAAACAGGAAGTTCTTGATAAGGGCACGATGCTTCGCAAGCTCATAGGTGAAGCTTTGCGGGAATACCGCGTAAAAAAAGCATTTGATATATACTCAGAAGGGAAAATCTCACTGTGGAAAGCCGCAAGTATGGCAGGTTTGACCTACAGGGGGGCGCTTGAGGAATTAAAGCGGCGAAACCTTCCATTCAGGTATGAAAAAGAAGATCTGGATGCGGATATAAAGTGGGCAATGAACGAGAAATGATCGTCAGCAATTCAGGTCCCCTCATACACCTTGCCAGAATAGACATGCTAAAACTTCTTAAAGAACTTTTTGGAAAAGTGATCATTCCTCTTGAGGTCAAACTCGAAGTCGTTGATAGGGGAAAGGATGAAGGGAAGGCGGATGCTTTTTTGATCGAAATCGAACTTCAAAATGGCTGGATCGAGATCGACCGAAGCAACAAAGATACAGTAAAAGAAATTGCAGAGAGCGCAGGGATAGATACCGGAGAGGCGGCAGCCATCATGCTTGCAAGAAGAAAAAAACTGCCTGTACTCATCGATGATCTTGCAGCACGAAGGTTTGCTGCCGGATTGGGGCTTGAGGTCGCGGGTTCGATAGGCGTTCTGATAAGGTGTGCCAAGTTACATGAAATATCAAAAAGCGATGCGTTGGACGCTCTTGATAAACTTGCAAAGGTGATGTGGCTCAGTATTGACGTATATGAGGATGCAAGGAAAGCTATAGAAGGATTGGATCACCACAATGAAGCTCGAAAATGAAGAGGTTCAGCCACTTATCATATCCGCTATCCTCTTGCCCAGATTCCTGCACTCTTCAATTCCTTCAGCTTCAGGCGTGCGTTTTATACGAAGCGGCGGCTCGATCACGTTCATACCGTAACCTTTGAGCATATTCGCTATTACTTTTGGTCCCTCTCCGCTCCAACCGTATGATCCGAAGGCTGTTCCTACCTTATTTTTTAGCTGGAGTTTACCGAGGCTTTCCACGTATTTGATGACCCCCGGCATTCCGGCGCCCTTGTATGTGGCAAGACCTATTGCTATGGCGTCAACTTTTTCCACATCTGCCGGTGTAGCATCCTGCACATTTTTTATCATGACATCGAGCCCCGCACTTTTTGCGCCTTCCTCAATGGCTTTTGCCATGATGCCGGTGTTCCCGAAACCTGTGCCGTATATTATCGCAAGTTTTGCCATGTTCCTGCCTCACTCGATCTTTTTGAACATCTCTTTCGGGGCGTTGCAGATGGGGCACTTATCAGGCGCGCCTTTTTCAACGGTGTTCCCGCATATCTGGCATACATAGTATTCGACTTCCTTATTCTTCCCCAGATTATCAAGAGCCTTTTTGTAAAGACCTGCGTGTATCTTCTCCACTTTATTCGCAATGTCAAAACTCAGGATCGCAGCATCTGGCGCATTCTCCTTTTTAGCAGTTTCTATGAAACCAGGATACATGTCCATGAACTCTGACGTCTCTCCCTCGATAGCGCTTTTCAGGTTGCCTGCGGTGCTTCCCACCCCGCCCATCACTCTCAGGTGGTTAAGAGCGTGCACGGTCTCCGCCGCCGCCGCTGCGCGAAACAGCCTCGCCACCTGTTTGTAGCCCTCCTGGTCTGCCTTTTGTGCAAAGGCAAGATATTTCCTGTTCGCCTGTGATTCTCCGGCAAAAGCCTCTTTCAAGTTATCCTGGGTTGTCATATTTTCACCGTGTATTATTTCCACTCATCTAACTGTTTCCTGCGATGCGTTATATATTTTTCCACTCCACAGGGTTTAATAAATTACCCGGATCTAATTGACGATAAACTAAAGGGTCTTTCTGAACGTACTCATGCTGTTCGTCTTATCTTTCTGGAAAAAATAGTGCAGATGAAAAACTTTATTTTATATTCTTTCCTTTTTCCAATTCTCATAAGCAGATGCGTCATGGGAAAACCAGAGAGAGGGATCTCGAATAGATGCGTAATATCCTCTTCATGCTTAAAAGTTCCAGGGATGTTCTGTAATACCTCTCCTCTATCTCATCAGGGCTCGTGGTGGGATGCTCAAAAACCGCCCTTGCCCCGGTATAATATTCCCATCCTGCCCAGACAGAAAAAAGACCGCTCTTCCTCGCGGCTTTAAGAAGGTCATCGCCCAGGGGCGATTGCGGCGCATACAGGTCACCGAAACCGTACCACCACTTTTTAGCGTCTTCTGGAAGTTTCGTAAATAGCTCTATCGACCTCTCTGAATCCCCTCCCCAGATGTTATCATCCCCGTTAAAGTATATTCTGCCCGTGCATTTTTTAACCTCCTCCGCCACCTCATTGACGGGGCGGCAGCGTATGGTATCTCCAAAGAACTTCCTGACAGAGCAAAAGCTGCACCTGTAAGGGCATCCCCTGGCTGTAAAGACTGCCCTGAATTTATAAGGCCCCTTCAGGGGGATGGGAAGTGGAATGTTATCCAGCGGGAGTCTTTCCCCATAATAGAATTCCCTTAGTTTTCCATCCCGCACATCCCTGAGTACGTCACCCCAGACAGATTCAGCCTCTCCGATAACGACGGCATCTGCATGCTGCTTTGCCTCTTCGGGAAGCGCGGTGGGATGTATCCCGCCCAGGACGACTTTTTTACCGAGTTTTCTTAATTCGTCGCTGAATTTATAAGTCCATGTGATAGTGGCTGTCATGGAACTTATCCCGATGAGATCAGCTTTTATGTCGCAAGGTGCAGGTTCACAGACATTTGCATTTAATAGTTCAAGTTCAGCGCCGGGCATTTCCCTGCGCGTCAGAGCTCCCAGATATTCAAGCACCGGCGGAGCCATCGGGACGCTGCCGGAAAAAGGAAATAGCGGAGAAATCAGGCAGATCTTTATGTCCTTTCTAACCAAATACCATCGTATACTGCCAGTATGAGCCTGCCCCGAATATCCCGAAGAGAAGGATGTGCTTGATTATCAGCATTTTTTTCCTGAGTTTCTCAGCGTCCTCACCATAGACGTTTTCGATATAAGTGAAAGTCCTTCCCATACCTGTGAGAAGCACGATTCCAACACATGCTATGCCAAGATAAAAGAAATTCCTCTCGATCGGCGCAAGTGCCTGCGCAAGTTCCGTGCTTCCTGATTGCAGGTTGTGAAGCCAGTATATAGCAAGAACTGTCGCCGCCCAGCAGCCTGCTGAGAAGTCGTGTATGAATCCAACAAATATTGTTATTGCCTTTTTCAAATATTCACCTTGTAATTTTTTTTAGCATCTTATTCAAATGAAACCCGTTTTTATCTCTTACCAGGTTATGATATTGGTTCTTACTCAATAGATACAGATATAACTTTTTATTTTATTTCAATGTCAGCCATCAAAACCATGCAAAAATCTTTTTATCTGTATTACAATTAACATGTATGTTGCGATTTATCCCCGGATTGATGGATAAAGGCAGTCCTGTAAGCCTGCTTTTCACAAAAGAAAAAGGTGAAGCTTCATCTCTTTTATTCTGCGAACTGATCCAGAAAGCCCGGTACGGCGAATCTTTTCTTGCAAGAGCGCAGGGCTGCAAAGTCGGTGCATACGTGCTCGGGGAAACCATGACAAGCCCTGAGGATTACTATTTTGACTCAGGGCGGTATAAGAATAGACAGGCGGCAAAGCGCGCTGTTTCCTCTCTTCACAGGCTCGAAAACAGGAAAAGTTCCATAAAAATAGCCCCGTACTCGGGCGGGGATTTCGATATCCTCATCCTTTTCCTGAAGCCTGAGCGCGCCATGAGGCTGATACAGGCATATTCCTGGGCGCGCGGAGAGCTGGTCGAAATAAGAACTGGAGGCATTGCTTCGGTATGCGGTGATTGCACGGCATATACAATGAAAGGGATGATGGGAATTTCTTTAGGGTGCAAGGGGTCGCGAAAACACACGGGGTATGCGGATGAGGAAGTTGTTGTGGGGATACCTTTTGGGATCGCGGGGGAGATTGAGGAAGCACTGGGGAAGATTCCAGGGACATTTGAATAGTAGTATTCAGCAAATTGAATACCGGTTATTCAATGTCCTTTTCAATTCTTGCAAGTAGTTATCCTGTTGTTCAATATATTACTTTAATCCGGGGAGCGAACCATGCCTGTAATATTCCCGGTAGGCTTCTTTATGAGATTGATATCCTGCGCCATAACGGTCGTTCCAATCACAACTGTGCTGGCAGTCGAGTTGTCGGGATAGTATTCGGGCTCACAGGTTGCTGTTAGTTGGTATGTGCCTGCGGGAAGTTGAAATGAAAAGAAGCCTGATGCATCAGTAGTCGTGGAAACACTATTGTTCGTAGCGACAACCGCGCCTTCAACTCCTGTATTGTTGTATTTAACAGACCCATTGATATATCCTGTTGGTATTGCCAGAGGTAGATAATCCTCATTTCCTGTGGAGAGCATATAACCTGAATCACAAATTCCATCTAAGTTTGCATCTGTACAGGTCTGGCTGAACCCTGTGCCTGATAGGTTCTTCCAGAAATTACCTCCGATATTCAAACCGTCCACAATATTTGTGGCAGTTTGTTTGCTCACGTTCCATCTATTGATGCCTGCAATGCTGTTTTCGAAATTATTGGTATTATTGAATAAGTTGTTATATATGGTATTGTTTGAAGAAAGCATAAGGTATATTCCATAATTATTTGAATTTACATTATTACCTGATAAATTTGTATTGATGGCAGAGAAAAGATAGATTCCATAATAGTTATTTGATATAATGTTTTTTGATATGTTTGTATTATTCGTCCTGGAAAGATATATACCCGCAGAACGAGACGTATGAGTACCGCCAGTGCCACCTGTTGCAGTGAAATCGCGGATATTTACTCCGTCTTGTGCACTTACGTAAATTACATGAGAATTCGGATCGGAAGCATTTATAATAGTAACATTTGCGCCGGATCCAGTGAGATTGACCGACTTGTTCACGATCACATTTTCGTTATAAATCCCTGCGGCAACAATTATCGTATCGCTATTATTTGAGGCATTAATCGCATCCTGAATCCTCGTATACATAGCCCCGCCGCTGGCATTCACAGTAATCGTCGCCGCCTCCGCTCCCCCCACCATCAATAATACCAGCATGACTGTGGTCAAAAGAGCATGCACTGCAAATGCCCTGTTCCTATCCATGATTTCGTCTTTCCTGCCTAATATGATGATCTACAATGATGGATATAGGCTTCCTTATATTATTAATGAAATCAATAATATAAGAATCTTGTTAAATTGGCGGGGATTTCGATGTCCTCATCCTTTTCCTGAAGCCTGAGCGCGCGATGAGGCTGATACAGGAGGCGCTGGGGAAGA
>CABMHZ010000088.1 GCA_902386115.1 uncultured archaeon
ATTGCACGGGCGCTTTCCAATCATCCTGCCATCATTCTTGCGGATGAGCCAACTGGTGAAGTGGATACGAAGACGAGGGATATGATTGTCAGTCTTTTGAGAGAACTCAGCGAACAGGGACAAACAATACTTGTGGTGACTCACGATACGGCAGTGGCGCAGCAGACCGGAAGGATAATAACGATGCGGGATGGGAAGATTGAGAGCGATAAGGGAACGTGAATCATACCAACAACAAAAAAGACCATCTGTAATTCTTTTTTGTGAACTCAATAAATTTCCGCCACGATCTTATTCCCTTCAAGCCATAGGTCAACATTCTCTTTCTTTCCCAGCGCCCGATCGATCTCCTCAGGTATCCCTATGACGCGCCTGCCCCCGCTAACTGTGACCTTCCGCTTGAATACGATAGCCGGCTTGCGGAATTTATTGGCGATCTCAAGGGCTTTCCTGCTTGATTTTGCATCCACGTACTGTTCGCCGCATTCCGGGCAGCGTGTGCCGGTAAGTCCAGTGATCACGATCTCACGACCCTGGACTGTTGAAGTGACGACGAGATCTTTCGCTTCTTCGGTTTGCGCGGCGCACACAACACATTTGATGCCTGTTTTATTCATATTTCATTACTCCTGCTCGCGTATTACTGTTATTATGATTAGAGTTCCTTTAATAATGAAAGTTATACGAATGATCTTATTTTCGCTATCTTCTCCCCTGATGTTATACAGTGTGTCCCCGTGTCTATCGATTTCCGTTTTGTAGATCGAACCGCGTAATAGTACAGATTCGAAATCCTCGTATTGTATTTCTTTCAATCATCCTTTCAAGAGCATGATCCATGATAGTATGTTTTTCCTGTCGGAATAGTTCCAGGGCTTTTTCACGAATTTCTTCAAACTGCTCCATGTTTACCTTAATTCTCTTATGAATCTCTTTAGACTAAAACCTGATTATTTTAAAAATGAAAACTTATTGATTTATACGAAAAGCCATGAAAGAGCCCGGTCTCTCAGGTTAAAATCAATAAAACCGCGAAAAATCCTTATATCAACGAACACAACTTTATTAGTGGGGAGAATCTGATGAAGCGCTGTAAATCCGGTACTGATCATGGCTCATAAGAAAATAATTTCAATAACCTCACTGGTAATTCTGGCAATTATTATAATCGTTAGTGGTGCTGGTTTTCAGGTAGTGAGATCCCAGCCCGTCTTTTGTAACTCATGCCATGAAATGAATTTTTACTACCAGACATGGCAAAACTCGACTCATGCAACAAAGGCAGTATGCCTCAATTGCCATTCAGAACCCGGACTGCAAGGCTTTATTTCAGAGAATGTGCGCGGAGCGAGGCAGCTCGTTTCACATTTTACAGGAAATTTTGCGCAGCCTATCCAGATCGTAACGCGGGTACAAAACGATCAATGCCTGCCATGCCACAATGAAACACGCAATCTCACAGACAAGACAATTCAGGCAAAACATGCACTGCATATGGACAAATCCGTATTATGTGCAGATTGCCATAACCGTCTTGTCCATAACCAGTCGGGTCAGCCGCGTATGATCACACCTGCCCAATGCGAGTTGTGCCACAAGGCTCATACCAATTTCAAACTTATCGGGGTGCATGCAACACTGAGCTGTAAAAAATGTCACCAGGGCGGCAAATACAACGGTACGAACCCCAATTGTGAATCCTGCCACAAAGTACCTTTCAATCATATCCCGGGGATTACGGGAAACTGTGATAAATGCCACAATATGTCGGGCTGGAAACCTGCAACGTTCGACCATTCAACATTCCAGTTGACGGGAAAACACAAGTCTGTCACGTGTGACCAGTGCCACAACGGGATTTATTCCGGGACGGCTTCAGGATGTGTAAATTGCCATAATCCGCCTTCAAGCCACGCAGGTATGGATACCGACTGCTCTCAATGCCATTCTCCGGACGGTTTTACGCCGGCAAATTTTGTACATAACAGGGTCGGTGAACATATTGGGCGCGGCGAAAGACCGCTCTCCTGTACAACCTGTCATCCGGTTCGATATTCGGAGGCTTCATGTATTGGAAGCCGATGCCATTCGTCAAATAGTCCTGGAGGTGAGGGTGGAGGTGGTGGAGGTGATGATTGAGTCATCGTTACCCCAAAGCATTTGCGAGAAAATATTTGGTTTAACGAATACTTTCGCACCGCTCCGATAACCTTTAAGTGTTCACAGGTGAAACGGTGTTATTGCCTCTCAACTAAAAGATCAAACAAGAGGCTTGAGGAAAAATATGAGTGACATAGCAACAAAGATAGTAGCCCGATTTTCGGAATTGGGTATAAAAGTACAGCCGGAAGAAGTCGAAACAAAGTTGGACCAGTTGATAAATAAGTTCAAGGTGCCTCCGGAAGAAGCACGCAGGAACGTCATCAACCATTTTCTGAAACAGAACAACATACCAAGAACTGAGTTCTTCGAGAAGCGCGAAACATCGCAGGTGAAAGCTTCAGAGATAAAGGAAGACGGCAGGTGGGTAACTCTTCGCGGTAAGGTCGTGCAGTTGTGGGAAACGAACCATGAATCAGTCTCACAGACCGGATTGCTGGGGGACGAATCAGGAACGATAAAATTCACCAAATGGACAAAAGCGGGTCTGCCGCAGGTAGAGGAGGGCAAGAGCTACCTTTTCAAGAACGTTGTAACTTCAGAATACCAGGGACAGTTCAGGGTGAGCCTCACTAAGACAAGCGAAATCGTCCCGATAGATGAGGATGTTGAAGTTGGCAGGACGCTTGTTGAATACAGCGGCGCTATAGTGGACATCCAGAGCGGCTCCGGTCTCATAAAGCGCTGTCCCGAGTGCAACCGCGCGCTGGTAAAAGGCGCATGCGGAGAGCACGGAAAGGTGGAAGGCATCTATGATCTCAGGGTCAAAGCGGTCATGGACGACGGGGAAAAGGTGCAGGACATCCTGTTGAACAGGGAAGTCACTGAGGCTCTGGTCGGCATCACGCTCGAACAGGCAAAGGACATGGCGACCGAAGCGCTTGACCAAGCTGTGGTGCTTGATGCGATAAAGAGCAAGCTTGTAGGCAGGTATTTCATCGTTTCAGGAGCAAAACTGGACAGGTTCATACTTGTGGACACGATCAGGCAGGATACAACACCGATCGATCAGGACATCATGAAGCTGCTCAGCATCGCAGCGCCTCTTGCGCAGGAGGCGTAACATGGCTGAAAATGGATCAGGGAACTATTCAGGGAACAGTTCAGGAAGCGGCTCAGGATTTGTTCGCGAGGTTGCTCACCGCATATTCGCAGCAGAGTTCAAGGAATCTAATTTGCAGTCAAAGGAAGGACATGACCAGTACTCTCCTTCGTATCTCATCACACCCACAGGCGCAAAGTGCAACCGCGTCTTTATCGTGGGAACACTGACCGAGAAGGAAGATGTGGGTACTGATGCAGAGTTCTGGCGCGGGCGCATCGTTGACCCGACGGGTGCGTTCTTCGTGACTGCGGGACAGTACCAGCCCGAGGCTGCGCAGGTGCTTGCAAAGACCACGCCACCTGAGTTTATAGCGGTGATAGGGAAGCCAACCACCTACACCACGAAAGAAGGGAACGTCCTGACATCAATAAGGGCGGAGTCCATGCAGATAGTAGATGCTGCCACGCGGGACAGGTGGGTCGTGGACTGCGCGAAGCTTACAATGGCGAGGCTTGAGAAATTGAAGGGTAGTGAGCCTGATGTTGTGAAGGCGAGGGAGCATTACTCTACTGATGTGCAGAGCTACAGGGCGATGGTGGCGCAGGCGCTGGAGTCGGTGAGAATGAAGTGAAGGGGCATGATGCGATGCCCTTATTTTTATAGGGCGACGACAACAAAAAGGAGACCGAAATAATGCCTGAATACTATTTAGATATCGAAACAAATGCAACAGGGCCAAAACCAGACATAAATGATGAAATATTGACAATACAGTTCCAAAGACTTGGAAGTGTGTCTGGGCAAAAGGAAGGCGACTTGACGATTCTTAAATCTTGGGAATCGTCAGAAGAAGAGGTTTTGAAAAAATTTTATTCAATATTTCAACCTATTAAACCATTTGAATTTATACCTATTGGAATGAATTTGAATTTTGAATTCTTCATGCTACAAAACAGATGGAAAAAATTTGGACACCAAGTACCTTTGAAAACTTTAATTTATGACCATCCACACATTGACATAAAAACAATTTTGGTAATACTCAATGGGGGATCATTCAAGGGAGCGAATTTGGGAAAATTTACAGGAAAGACCTATAATGGGGATAAAATTCCAGAATGGTACGCCAATAAAGATTATGCTGCAATCGAAAAATACGTCCAAGATGAAGCGGATGGATTTATCAAATTTTATCAAAGATTGAAAGAGAGGATACCTGTTGCCTTGCAGCCAACTAAGACTTAAATCGCAGATTTAGTTGAAAATAATAATATGATTAGCCGAGGTGTTTAAGAATGGAAGTAAAAGATATTAAATTGTCGTCTATCAAAGTTTCTGAGTCAAATACAAGAAAGGATTTGGATGCAGGTTCCGAAGATGCTGGATTGGAAGATTTAGCCAATAGTATCAAGGAAAAGGGTCTATTGAATCCCATAATTGTCAGGATGAATACTGATAGCAACTATAGCCTAATTGCTGGACAAAGACGTTTTCTTGCCTGTCAAAGATTAGGATGGGAAACTATCCCTTCAATTGTCAGAGACATTGCAAACGATACCGATGCAACGATAATATCGCTGATTGAGAATGTTCAACGAGCAGACATGAATCCGATCGATAAAGCAAGAGCTTACAAAATAATTTTCGATAGCTATAAAGATTACAATAAAGTAGCCAAAGAAACGGGTGTCTCGGTTTCAACATTAAAAAAATACACTGCACTTCTTAATCTTGCTCCTTCTATTCAGGATAAACTGACAACTGCGGAAGGACCAGCAGGAATTGGAACCTTATCTAAAATCGCTGAAACTTTTTCACCAGATGAGCAAGAGAAAGTTCTTGATAGAATTGGTGGATTTAAACAACAAATTCAATTAGAGATGATTAAGAGAAGTGATGGAGACCTAAATAAATTGGAGGGATTAAGAGAACAGCCTATTGAAGGAGCTTTTGATACCCATCTCTGCCGAAGCCTTGAAGAATGCCAGTTCATCCCAGAGGAATTGATTAAACCTGTGAAAGAAGCAATAAAAAGTTTTGAGGAGAAAGGAAACACAGATTCGTTTAAAG
>CABMHZ010000089.1 GCA_902386115.1 uncultured archaeon
ATGAGGGCGCCGTTAACAGTCCCGGTCTTTGCGCGCACGAGTTCTGCGATATCGGGGTTCTTTTTCTGCGGCATTATTGATGATGTGGATGAGTATTTATCATCCAGTTCGATAAAATCAAACTCTGACGAACTCCAGAGAATGAGTTCTTCCGCAAGGCGGCTTAGGTCTGTCATCAGGTTGGCATAGCAGCCCAGGCTCTCGATCATGAAATCACGCGTACTTACCGCATCCATCGAATTCTCAAGAATGGAATCAAATCCAAGAAGCTCTGCTGTTCTCTTCCTGTTCACCGGGAAGCCTGTGGACGCGAACGCAGCCGCCCCAAGAGGGTTCCGGTTAGTTCGCTCATAGGCGCCTTTTAACCGTTCAAGGTCGCGCAGATAAGCACTGGCATGCGCTAGGAGGTGATGTGCAAGCGTGGTGGGCTGGGCATGCTGGGCATGTGTGTATCCTGGCATCATGGTCTCATGGTGCTTCGCGGCTGTAGTGACCATTGCAGAGATGAGATCATACACTTCTTCCATAAGGTCTATGAGTTCCCCGCGGAGCGAAAGCCTGATACACGCAGCGACCTCATCATTCCTTGAACGGGCTGAATGCATCCTGCCGCCAGTCTCCTCACCCACGAGTTCTATAAGCCGCGCTTCAAGGGCTATATGAACATCCTCGTAGGATGTATCAAGGGCTGAGATGCCTTCCTTTTTTATTTTATCAAGACCTGAGAGGATGGCTGAACAATCATCTGCCTTGATGATTTCCTGCTCCCTCAGCATGATCACATGCGCCTTATCTACGTTGATATCCGCGTCGAATATGCGCTTGTCAGCTTCCATGGATGAAGTGAAATTATTAATATCCTTATCCGGCTCTACAGACAGCCGCCCTCGTCTTAGTATATTCATAAAGCGACACCCCGCTTTATGCGATATAGGGGTATGCTGCGCATACCCCTTCTTTTGATAAAACTTTCGTAAAGTTTTTTCATATCATCTCTTTAATTCATGTCATTATGTATAAATATAATCTGATGCTTTTCAGGTAGAAAGATAAGTTTTTTATCCACAGTAACCTATTTCTTTATTAAAAGCAGGCTATGACACATGTCTTTTTTAATCTTGATTACGGGTTTTCTTTCAGGCTCACTCATTAAGCTGACCGACGATATTGAGGATAAAAATCTTCTCCATAAACTTTATGCAATACCCTGCGGGCTTGCTTATGGCTTATTAATGGGGTATCTTATGATATCCGATACTGACGCTGCTCTTCTTTTCGGTGGCATCATCCTCGGAAATCTGGTGACAGGAAAGATAAACAGCATGGGACATTATTTTGGTCTTGGCGCAATATTCGTTGTGATTTTTTTATATGGGATAAAACTCTCTCTTATCGTGCTGCCCATAGCGGCGCTTGCAGCCCTTGATGAGATAGGGGATTTAATACACGCTCCGAAATTTCTGGAGCTTATTTTCAAGTACAGGTTAATCCTGAAAGTGGGGATACTGGTACTTGTTGCCCTGAACGTACTGGGACTGAACGCTTTAATTGTCCTTCTTGCATTCCAAACATCATATATACTGCCACACAGGATAACGCGGAGAGCTGCGCATGAGATATGACGTTGCGCTCATAGGTGCAGGACCTTCGGGTTCTTATGCAGCGGAAAATCTCTCTTCCCTCGGTCATAAAACCCTGATAATAGACCCGTGCGATAAAAAAAAGATATGTGCAGGTATCCTGACGGCGCAGTATGTCAGGCAGTACGGGGTGGACGAATCTTATGTTGAAAGGAAGCTTAAGGGGGTCAGGCTGTCATTTCGCGATATCAGGGCTGAAATAACGTACAGGAAAGCTGTTGAGTATTCCATAGACCGCGAAGCCTATGATTCTTTTAACCTCAATGAAGCCATATCTGCCGGAGCCTGGCTAAGAAAAGACACGGCACTGTCGTTAGAGGAAAATGGCTCCTCTGTTGCAATCAGGACAACAAAAGGGCAAATACTCGCAGATCATGCGATTGTCGCAGCAGGTATGTCGGATCTAAGCCGCCTTTGCGGAGGTCCAGAGAAGTATGCCTTCTGTGTACAGCAGAAAAAAGACCTGGAGCCCAGTGATTATTTTGAGATGAACCTGATGCACGGCGGTTACTCGTGGAGCGCGCCAAAAAAGGACTGCGTGCTCACAGGCACTTCTTCGCTGAGCGGATATCCGGATATTCCCGGCGAAAAAGGCTTGATACCGCTTGGACCTGTTAAAAAAACATTCTCAAAAATGATTCTCCTTGAAGGTGATGCGGGAGGATTGGTGTCACCATTCGAAGGCGAGGGCATATACTATGCAAGGCGCTCAGGCGTTATAGCCGCAGAAATCATATCAGGTGTGGCAGAAGGTAAAAATACACTTGCAGATTATGAATCCTGCTGGAAAACAGAGTTTGATTTCTCAACACTGGCTTTGGTTTCCCGGATGCTTTCAAACGACAGGGTTCTTGAGCTGTTCACAAGGTCTGTCAGGGATAACGAGAGGTTTAATAAGCTTGTGGAAAGTATTCTGACAAAAGAAAATAAAAAACCCGGGATAAAAGATATACGTTTCCTGATTAAAACTCTGGTCTCCTGATAAAAATTATATACTCCCCTATGGTTTATAGGTGTCAGTTATATGACAGAAAACATACTCTG
>CABMHZ010000090.1 GCA_902386115.1 uncultured archaeon
CCGCAGTGACCGTGCGAGGTGTATTCGCACAGGCAAAGGTCAGTAATGACAATGATTTCATTTTCACATTTACTTTTAATGGCGCGCACTGCTTCCTGTATGACATCATTTTCGCCGTACGCGTGAGTGCCTGTTTCGTCCTTCTCGCGCGGAACCCCGAACAGGAGTAGCGCAGGTATCCCGAGATCTGCTATGCATTCAGCCTCGTCAGCCACCATATCTGGCGGTATATTAAAATATCCCGGCATTGAGCTTACCTCAACCGGTTCTGTTATGGTTTCATCCACAAATACCGGGCATATAAGGTCTTTTACGTTGAGTTCTGTCTGTCGGACAATTGGACGGAATTTATCCTTGCGAAGCCGTCGCATGCGTGTGATCGGGAACATATGCATTTTTATTGTGCGGGAACTACTTAATGATTACCCAGAGCAAAAGTATTAATTATGAAAGTTGTATGTTAATCGAGATAAATCATGGCAAAGAAAACGCTGGTCTATTTAATTATACTGTTGCTGACTGCTTATCCGGCTTCAGCAAGTGAATTATCCCTCGATCGATGGGTTCTGAATGTTACATTGAATGATAACGGTCTTGTTGATGAGACTATTCAGGCTGAGATCCTGAATTCCGACACGTCACCTCTTGACGGTATTTCATTTTTTATCCCGTCCTCAAAAGTAACGATGATATACGATTTTTCACATACGTTCAGTTCCACAGGACTGGTGGCGCAAGAGCAGACCGTGCAGGGCGGAACAAGGATTAATCTTATTTTTAACGAATCTGTAAAAGCCGGGGATAAATGGGATGGGCGAATAGGTTTCACTGCTGAAAACATGGCAGTGAAAGAAGGGAAGGATCTCTCTATCAATATACCGGTTCAGGCTCCCCAGGCTATTGTTTCTGGAAAAAATGTCAATATATCAGTTACCCCTGATTCCGACATCAGATCCCAGGTATTTCTTCCGAAAGCATACGAGGTAATGTCTGTCCAGCCTGAGCCATTCAAGGATCTGTTCCAGTACGGTCTGATGGTACCCACATGGACACCCGAGAAATTGCATATAGGCGATACCATAAGCATAAAAGCTTCATATTCGGATGTACTTGCCAAAATAGCGAGCAACGATGACATGGCAAGGAAATTAAAAGCAGATATAAAGGTAGCAAAAGATTCAGGAAAAAATGTATCGGAAGCTGAAACATACCTTTCGACCGCCAACGATAATAACAACAAAGCATTAGCTACTTTTGGAGGAAAAGATTATACAACGGCATCGCAATTTGCGGCATATGCAAATGATCAGCTCACGAATGCGGAAAACAGCCTCAAAGGAACTGCTGCCGTAACTCAGATACCCAAATCCACGGGGAAAACAACCCCGGGTTTTGAAGCATACGTTCTTGGTTTTGTGCTTCTCATCACGGTTATTATAAGAAGAAAAAATAATAAAACTTAAAATCTCCTGCGTAACATTTAAATACTATCCTATGATGATGATGTACTATTAATAAAATGTTGCCGCAAACCTGCGGCGTCAATTTATTTTCTTAAGGAGGTTAAAATGGCTAAAATAATGCATGCACAGACCGTTCTTACTGTCGATGATATAGAAGCACTGAAAGAAAAAACAGGTGAGGTTAGCACCAAGGATGCCCTTGCAAAAGCAGTGACTCATTTCCTTGAATGTGAATACACACAGGTCGAGGACATGTGGGCAAAGAAGCTTGAGAAAGTAGTCAAGCGCAAAAGAAGAGAAGAAGAAGAACAATAATATCGTTATCGATGCAGGCTGTTTTGATGATGTTTCATCACTACAACCGCACCCTTCCGATAACAATAAAATCGATACTGTCACTTACAACTGCATATATCATTTCTTTTTTTACGCTGTTGGCAAGCCGCACTGCGCGGGAAACCTGCTGTAGTGAAAAAACGTGGTCATGCGAAATGGCATGAACAAGATAATCGGAATGTGAGATGGAATCAAAACTTTTATAGACGCGAAAGTGCGTCCCGAACTTGAATCCTGTCTTGGGGACAAGACCGCTGGTTCTCAGTTTTTCATAAACCTTATATTTTATCATAAAATCCGATTCGATCCTTGTTGCGATCTCAGAAAACTCAGTAAAATCCAGTTTTTCATGGTCGCGCTTTTCGATCTCCATTATTCCCCTGTTCAAAAGATAAGAGGATTCAACAAGCGACAACTGAAGATGACCTTCATCCATTGGTTTTCCGAAAAAACCCTCTTTATGAAGCATATTTGATTCTTCGGGCTCCCAGACCATGCACCTGTCCTCAAGCAGGGTTACAACAGAATTCAACTTTCCCGGTTTTAAAACAGAGGTGCCTGAGGGATTGAGCTTTTTTGCCTCATAATGAGTAATATCGCTTTCTTCGTCCACTATTGCCAGGATAAGACGCTTCTTTTTATTATCCGAATTGTCAAGATGCTCCCTCAGTTCCGATAGCATTAGCGGTATCCTCTCTGAAGTCACGAACACCAGGAATTCGGCAGGACCCCTGCCGGGACGACCTCCACGGGGATAAACCCTGAAACCAATATCCGAGGGCTGGACATAATATCCGCGCCCCCTGAGGTCTTTGTAAACGATATAGAAAAGCTCAAAATTCTTAACAATGTTGGAAGCCCTGATAAAGAACCGTTCAAAATCAAGTTCTTCGCCTTCGCACTTCACGGTTATTTTTTTCATGTAGATAAGATAAGCGCTCTCAGCAAGGGAAAGCTCAAGTGTTTCGCCCCTGGGGCGTCCATAAAAACTTGTTCCATGTAATTCCTCTATCCCCTGCTTCCCCGTGATCACGACAGTTCCTTTTAATTCGCCTGATAAGGTCATATTGTCTCCTTCAAATCCCCTCAAATTCCATCTTGCCGCCAATGGAAAGTTTATATTTTTCTATCGCACCCGGGTTGGTTTCAATTATATATTTTATTTTTTTCATGGCTTTATGCCCGGTCCAGGGTTTAAGATGTGCCAGCCCGATAATTGTTTTTTCCTCATCTAAAAAAATAACATCAATAGGAAAACGCATGAACAGCATATGTATCCCCGCTGAAGACGGTTTTTTCATCACGAATATCATTGCATAATTATCCGGTATCTGACTGCGGAACATCAGACCGAGCGTCTGGCTCGTTAGAGTCCTGCATATCTCGATATTTTTCGCTATCTCGAAACTATTAGATCTTAATACTGGAACCATTAATAAGCTATATAATACTCTTGAGTAATATAAGATTGGAGGATTAACCCAACAAATGAGTTCAGAAATGTGCACCGTATGTGGATTGCCAAAAGAGCTTTGCATCTGCGAAGAAGTGGCAAAGGAACAGCAGCGAATAGTGATCAAAGTGGATACGAGAAAATACAAAAAGGAAGTCACCGTGATAGAGGGTCTAAACCCCGGTGAGATTAACCTGCAGGAACTTACGAGTTACCTGAAATCAAAATTCGCATGCGGTGGAACGATAAAAGATAATGTTATAGAACTTCAGGGAAACCATAAGAACAGGATGAAAGATGTTCTTATCAAGAAAGGTTTCACGCCTGAACAGATCAAAATGTGAACATTCCTTATTTTAAAAAAGCAGAAAGGAAGTGAAAAACACTTCCTTTTTAAAAAAAAAGTTACTGGGGTTTTTCCAGCAGTTTTGTCTTGGTCAGCAGTCTTCCATCTTTTGCGTGGGCTCTCCTGAGTACCGAGTCGTTCGCCTTCTCCATCTCTCTTGCTTCATCCGCAAGCTTTGACGCCGCGCGCATGGCTTCATGTCCTGCCGCTGCTGTTAATGCGACCTGGTCAACCTCTTTCAGCACAAAGCAGGCAGGGAAGTCGATCTCTGCTACCTTTGTCGCTATATGGAGCGCCGCAAGCGCTTTTGCTTTTGCGTATGGATTTGAGAATCCCGCGCTCTCAACGCATTTCTCAGGTTTTCCAAGGATCTTGGGAAGAGCCAGCGGCTTTGTGCCTGCTGCGACCTGGTCGATGACCTTGTCGATCTCTGTCTGCACGAGCCTGATGGGACCGCATACTGATAATATTTTAGCTGCATCGCTATTGAACGCGACCATCTCGACGGGGTCAAGGAACTCTCTCTTTGCGCCGATGAGTGGGTCAACTGGAAGAATGATGTAGCCGAATCCTGCCTGTTCCAGTTTCTCCCTTTCCTCTTTCTTTGTCGGGCCGTCAGATACCACTATGGTGGGCGTGTCTTTCCAGACCTCCCTTCCCGCAGTCGGTCCCGGCGCGCTGGAGTTGGGGCTTATCATAACTACGAAGTCAGGTTTCCAGAGCTTGAATGAAGCTGTTTCCGTTGCCTCGTCCTTTCCCATCTTTGCGCCTGTTCCGAATACGCGCACTGCTATTCCCTCTCTCGCCGCAATCTCATCAAGTACCAGATCTATTACCTGTGAGGTTCCAAGATTTCCAAGTTTTATAAAACCTACTTTAACGACCATATTAGATCACACGGTGAGAATAACATGGTTTATTTATAAGGTTTTTGAAATCGTTCTGCCATTTGAAAAGTTGTGCATATGAGAAAGAGGATAGATTTATTTTTCAATATGTGAATACAATACTGAGTGATAAAATGCCGACAATGACGTTACCTATCCCGCATGACCTATACGATATAATGAAATCACACAAAGAAATAAAATGGAATGAGATCGCTTTCAAGGCAATGTTAGGATATGCTATGAAGCTTAAGTCGCTGGAAAAAATCACGAAAAAAAGTAAATTCAGAGAAAATGATGCAATGGAAATGGACAAAATAATTAAGAAGTCATTAAGAAAACATTATGAGAATGAGGTCTCGTAATGAGGCTGGTGCTGGATGCTAACAGATTATTTGCTGCTCTAATAAAGAATTCAATCTCCAGAAAAATTTTGTTTCATCCATCGCTGGAATTCATAGCCCCCGACTATATTTTAATTGAACTTTCAAATCATAAGAATGAACTCATTAGAAAAAGTAAGTTACCTGAAGATGAGTTTGATATTTTATTTCAATCGATATTTGAGAATATTATTATTATTTCTCTTGAAGAGATCAAGCCCTGTTATAAGCGCGCGAAGGAAATAATGAAGAACATCGATCCAGATGATGCTGTATTTCTGGCTCTTTCTTTTTGTAGTCCTAATGATGGTATATGGACGGAAGATGCTCATTTTGAGGAACAGGATGCGGTAAGGGTTTGGAAGACAACTGAGCTAATGGAAGTACTGGGTATGAAGAACACCGAAAAAAATAAATCAATGTAGATGCCAAATGATTTTGCGTTACAGTTTGAACTATATTTTCATGCTTTTGATAATTACCGCTTCAGCAGCAGAGAATATCACCGCACCATCTGCAAGTATTGGGCTTCATGCTGAGAAGACTGGTGAAAGACATGCAAAATAAGATGGATTTGAAGGAAATCAGAAAAAAGGCAAAAGAATCATCTGAAAAAGAACTGATCCGGGAAGCAATAAGGGCACGGAATTTTTCAGGCGCTGACACTCTTCGACAGGGAATGAACCTGATCGATTTTGCCCTCCGGGTGAATAGGGGTGCATTATGAGGACTATTGAACGGATCTTAAATCTGGTATGTGAATTCCTGAATAAAAAAAACATAGACTATGTTATCGTTGGAGGATTCGCAGTCTTATTTTATGGAAATCCCAGAACAACTATGGATATCGATTATGTCATTCAACTCAAGGATGAGGATATACCCATACTGATAAAATTCTTGCAGGAAAACGGTTTCCATGCAGACGAGTATGACATGCGTGCTGCATTAAAAGAGAGATCTCATTGCACTGTTGAAGATAAGGAAACAATGTTCCGGCTTGATATCAAGGGAGTTTACAATGAAATGGATGAAAGGTCGCTCAGGAATAAGAGGAGTATGATGTTCAACGATATTGCTGCCTGGATAGCTTCGCCGGAGGACACTATTGCAAATAAACTGGTCTTTGCAAGGGAACAGGACATCAAGGATGCCCTGGGAATCTATGTGAGACAATATGATACTCTTGACATGGATTATCTGGAAAAGACGGCAAAGAGAATTGGTGTTCATGACGCTCTGAGTGATTTGAGGAAAAAATATGAACGCCAGAAAAAACAATCATAAAACCGACAAAATGAGGCGATAACATTAACATACGATTTCTGGGCGGTGCAGGCGAAGTAGGAAGATCTGCTTTTATCATAAACGAAGAGGTACTCCTCGATTACGGCATCAAGCCCACAGACCCGCCAACCTATCCGATGAACGGCCTACGCCCGAAGACACTGATAATCTCTCACGGGCACCTCGACCACTGCGGGCTTGCCCCCAACCTTATGGACCTTGAACCCGAAATATACTGTACCAGCGTCACTGCCAGGCTGTCGGGGCTCCTTGCGAGGGACACGCTTAAGATATCTGAGAAGAGAGGGCACAACATTCCGTATTATACCGAAGAGATACAGGAGTTTGAAAGGAAAGCAAGACCAGTGGAATACAGGGAAGAATTTGAAACCTCAGGTTTTACAGCGTGTTTCTATGATGCGGGTCATATCCCCGGCTCTTCATTGGTATATCTTGAAAAAGACAGGCAGAGCCTTATTTACACAGGTGACATTAACACGATTCAGACCGAACTCTTAAATGGAGCGGAAACAAAGTTGCCCGCTAGCGATATACTTCTTATAGAGAGTACATATTTCGGAAGAAATCATACGCCAAGAGCCCGGCTTGAGAAGCGTTTTATCGAATCCGTAAGAGAGACTCTGGACTGCGGAGGAAAAGCGATAATACCTGCTTTCAGCATAGGCAGGACGCAGGAAATAATGCTCATCCTGAAAAAGTACGGGCTTCATGCATACGTTGACGGCATGGGCGCAGATGTGTATGATATTATGAAACGAGCGCCTGAATATATTAGGGATTTTAATAAGCTGCAAAAGGTGTTCACGTCATCAAATATCGTTGATCCCGAGCAGCGCAAGGAAATAATAAAGGAACCCTGCATCATCGTCACGAGCGCAGGTATGCTAAACGGGGGTCCAGTGCTGTATTATTTAAATGAGATATACGACGATCCCAAGTCGAAGATTCACCTGACCGGTTACCAGGCAGAGGGCACGAACGGGAGAAAAGCGATAGAGAGCGGATATATTGAAGACCGAAGCGTTATAATACACCTTAATTGCAGGATAGAACTTTATGATTTTTCGGCGCACTGCGGGGACACACAGTTAAAAGAACTGGTGAAAAAATTCTGCGATAACGGCACGGAAACAGTTTTCCCCATTCACGGTGATAATACGCAGGGCTTTGCAGACTGGATAAAAGAAGAAATCGGTGTTGGAGCCACCGCCCCTGTAAACGGGGAAACGATTTATATTTGAATTATGCGAATAGTAATTTTAAGACTCGGGCACCGCGTCCAGAGAGACCAGCGGATAACGACACATGTAGGGCTTACAGCCCGCGCCCTGGGAGCTGAAGGAATGCTGCTTGATTCGGATGATAGAGGCATCGAGAAAAGCATCAGTGAAGTTGACTCCAGGTGGGGAGGTTCATTCTATGTGCGAAGGATCACGAACTGGAAGAACGAGATAAGAAACTGGAAAGAATCTGGCGGCAAAGTGCTTCATCTTACCATGTACGGAGTCAATCTCCCGGATGTGATAAATGATATTGTTACTGAAAAGCTCCTGGTTGTCGTCGGGGCAGAAAAAGTCCCGCCTGAAGTATACGCCCTTGCAGACTGGAACGTGGCAGTCGGGAACCAGCCGCATTCTGAGGTCGCAGCGCTCGCGATCGTTCTTGACAGGCTTGCAGCCTTATCAGGAACCGAACCTTTGAAAACGCAGTTCAGCGGCGGTGAAGTTGAGATCGTCCCGAAAAGCAGGGGAAAAGAGGTCAGGGAAAAATGAAAGTCCTTGTCATAGCTAACAGTGCACGAAGCATTGTGTGCTCTGCAAAAAGGGCAGGATACACGGTCTATGCCCTCGATAATTTCTGCGATGTGGATATGCGCTCATGTGCTGACAGGTCAGGGTTTATCGGTGGTCTGGATGAAAAAGGGATTTATGATCTTGCCATGTCATTCGGTGAATCCGATATCGTGATACCCGGTCCAGGATTTGAGAACCTTAAATTCAAAAACATTCTTGGCAACAAGCCTGAAGTAGCAAAAGAGGTGAACGATAAATTGATGCTGGCAAAGAAGCTGTGTTCCCTGGGCATACCACACCCTGAAACTGAACCACTTTCCAGAGCATCAGGACTGAGGTTTCCTCTGATGATAAAACCGAGATGTGGGTCAGGGGGTATGCGAAATGCTATTGCAAGGGATGAAGATCAGCTTAGTGGATTTCAGTCGAGAACCGATGCCAGCGAATTCATAGCCCAGGAATTCGTGAATGGCATCCCATGCAGCTCATCGCTTATCGGGACTGGTAATGAAGCCTCGGTGATAGCCCTGAATGAGCAGTTGATCGGGATTCCCCGGCTGACAGGGTTGCCTTTTGCCTACTGCGGGAATGTCACGCCGTTCATTACGCAGTTCAGCGGCGATATGGCAGAATATTCCAGGCAGATAGCGCTTGAATTCGGGCTTATGGGCTAGAACGGAGTGGATTTTATCCAGAAAGAAAAAGGAATAGAAGTAATAGAAGTCAATCCGCGTTTCCAGGGAAGCCTGGATACGATAGGACTTTCATGCGGGATGAATGTCTTTGACGCACATGTAAGATCTTTTTCAGGCGAACTTCCAAAACCCGGGAAATACTTGCGTTTTACTGCCAAGAACATCCTGTATTCCGGCAAAAATATCGTCGTCGATGAACCATTGTACAGCAGGCTTATTAAGTGCATGAAGATGGAACGCGTTGAGGATATACCGGAAATGGGAAAGACTATCAGGGAAGGTGAACCACTGACCACCCTGCTTGAAACAGGGAGGACAAGGGAAATAGCGTTAGAAAAAGTTGAAAGATCATCACAATATATTAAAGGGATGACGGAAGTTTAAAGTAATATTAATGCTAAATTAGAAAGGTGATATTTTTTGGTTGATTTAAATGATCCTGTTATTAAAGGGTATTTCATAAACCTTGTAGGCGAAGAAGGTTTCAAGGTTGTGGAAAAGATGCCTGAAGGTGAGGTCACGGATGAAAAAATAGCCGAAGTGACCGGAGTCCTGTTGAATATTGTTCGAAGGACGCTGTTCATATTATACGAGAACAGGCTTGCTGTTTACCGCAGGGTCAGGGATACTGACAGCGGCTGGCTTACTTACCTGTGGAGGCTTGACCTTGGCAACCTTTAGGGTCAGCTTTTGCTTGAATCAAAGAAGATCTTAAAGAACCTCAGGTCAAAACTTGAATTCGAGGATGGAAAGGTGTTCTATACATGCAAGACACAATGCGCCCGTTTCCTGTTCGAGACAGCATCAGACCTATTGTTCATCTGCCCGGTATGTGGCGAGGACCTGGAATACCAGGAAAACGAACCTGTAATAAAAGCGTTGAAAAAGAGGATCAAAAAGATAGAAGACCTGACTTCTGAAGTATCAGCTTGAAAGAAATCGAAGCGATTGAACTGCTCGGGAAGTCCGGATGCCCGGAAGGGGTTATTGAGCATTGTAGGGCTGTAGCAGCTTATGCAAGAGAAATTGCAACGGATATCAGGATTTGCGCCCTGAAAAAAGGAGAACATGTGAAAATCGATATCGATGTCGTCTATATCGGTGGGTTGCTTCATGATATCGGCAGGTCAAGGACACACGGGATATCCCATGCGGTCGAGGGTGCAAGGATAGCGATCGAGAATGGGCTTGACGAAAAACTGGTCAATATCATAGAACGGCACATTGGCGCAGGTATTCCGATTGATGAAGCGGCTGCTCTTGGTCTTCCGGTTAAGGATTACATGCCGTCAACGCTTGAAGAAAAGATAGTCGCGCATGCCGACAATCTCGTGTCAGGCATAAAAGTGGTAAGCCTGGATGAACAGGTCGCAGGATTGAGGAGAAGACAACTTGATGAAAAAGCAATTCAGCGCATTATTGCCTTGAACAGCGAAATATGCGCCATGTTACGTTAAACTTTGGGTGCGTTCCTGGTCAATGCGTTTTTAATCACTTCTACATATTCTTCTTTTAACGAGTAAACGGTCGGGGTTTTATACGACTCCTTGAAAACATGCAGAATCCCGAGTTTTGAATGAATATAACCCAGGGTCGAAGCTACTGCGCTATACGATACCCTGAATCTCTTATTAAGTTCCTTATATAACAGGTCCACTGTAACTTTTTTAAGTTCTAGCAGCAGGTTCAATACAAGTTTCCTTATCCCATCAATGTCGAGTTCAAGGTATACCTCAAGTCGCCTCTTTATTCTAATTTGAAGTGGCTCCATAGTATATCACTTTAGATAAAAGGTTCCTTCATAATATATATACTTTTCTGATTTATAATTATATGTAGGGTACTGAAACTGCAGAATCCTGAAACCCTGGACTATTAATATCCATCTTCTCGGTAAGGGAAACAGAATAAAATTATACAGTTGACTAACACAGGTAATACCTGAACACAGGTCATCGGCTAAATATTCAGAGTCCCAATATTTATTTTTTTAAGGTTATCCATTAATTTTTTCCCGCTGCCGCTCAGCATATAAACCTTCTCTCTATCCTGCTCTATCAGGTCATAAGATTTCAGGATGCGCAGATGAAAACTGAGCTTTGTGGCATCATCGATCTTGAGCGCGTTCCTGATCTCTGTAAATTTGAGTTTTCCGCTTGCTGCAAGAATCTTTAAAGTATCTTTCCTGATGGGGTTCGAAATAGCCTTCATGATGTTGGAGTCCAGGATATGCGGGGAGGTCTCGAACTCCCTCTCGGCAAGGATTTTCCTTATCTTGGTCTGTACCTCGTCTATCTTAAACGGTTTTGTAATATAATCAGCGGCTCCGAGTTTGATAGCCTCCACCGCGTTCTCGATCGTGCCGAAAGCTGTAATTATAATGACACTTGTCGAAGGTTTGATCTGTTTAATATTTCTTAACAGTTCCATTCCCCCCATAACAGGCATTATTAGATCGGTCAGTACCACATCAAAATCATTTTCCCTTATTTTTTCAAGCCCTTTTTGACCGTCCTCTGCGGAATCTGCATTATACCCTGCATCTTTCAATATTTCTACAAGACCATTGCGCATTTTTAAGTCGTCTTCAATTACATAATAAAAGAACCTGTAAAAAAACCAAAAAGGAATCTCAAGTTAAAACTCGCCACGATATCTTCGATCAGTTCGATTATATTAGGGGGCATAATTGCGCTTATAGCCACGTTCTCATTTATAGTGGATATAATAACAACCAGGGAACCGATAGCTTTATTGATCGATATCGTGGTCATGACGTTTTCATATCTGACCGTTTGGCAGGGCATTTATTATACCGTTCTTGACAGGATCGCAAAAGAAAGAATGGAAGAACAATGGGATCACAGGGTCGAGCCATTAATAAATCTTGTTACTGAGACATCCGGGAGGATAGATTCATTAGAACAGGAAATGTCCGGAATGAACCGGAAGGTTAACACTACACTAGATTATTTCATGAAATCCCAGGATATGGACGCATCCAGAACTTACATTCTCCCTGGCATGTCGTTCAAATTCATTTCAAAGATACTTGTCCTTATATTTTTTACGTTTTCATCACTTGTGTATGTATCTGAATACCCTCTTGGTATAATGCATTATTTCATACTTGCGATATATTTGACATGGTGGTTTTTCATCACTTTAGAATTCAAACTCTTTAACAGTTTGACCGCATGGATATGGGCGATCGCTCCCATACTGGTAATTCCATCAGTAGGCATTATTATCACGGCGATATACCAGTCTAATGTCATGATAGGGATATTCTTCTTCGCATTGGTGCCTTACGTGTATTTTTATTATTCGTGGGCGAGTTTTGTGACAACGGGCTATAAATTGATAGACCTGAAATATGTGATCAATGAACTTAAAGATAGAATAAAAAATACTCAACAGCCAGGAATTGAAATGGATAAAAAGAAGGATCTGACAAAATGAGCAGGAAGATAATTATTCTGGTATTAGTTATGCTGTTATTTTCTTCATTTCCGGCAGCCGGCGAGGTTTATGTAGTATTTACTGACAGGGAATTCGGATTCTGGGGCGTCAGGTCATATAATACTAACCATACTTTCAATTACACGAGCAAGGTCCTGAATATAAACACAGGTGATTCTATCGAATGGATGAATATGGATTATGAAGGCGAAAGGATCACAATAGTGAGCGACGATACGCTCTGGGAAGGGGGGAAGGTATTGAGCGATACAGGAAAAAGGTTCAGGTTCAGGTTCAATAGTTCCGGTCTTTATCGATTTCACATTATTGAGAATACAAGAACGAACCTGAACGCATCGAACCAATCTGAAAATTTCCCTTCCATTACAACCCTGACGTATGTTGACGAAGATGGTGAGACCCATATGATAACGGTCACACAGAACCAGGCAGAAAATTTCAATGATGTCGTGAACACGGAACGGTATACTTATCAGCAGCAGATGATCCGGGTATCCGGTCCGACAATAGGGAACGGAACACATCCGATAAGAAGAACACAGCAAGTATCATCATCTTATACAACAGGTGTTCTTCCGGCAATACAGGTAAATGCACGTCCGACATCGAAAGTACCAGAATCGCTGGCACAGGCAATGCCAGAATCACTGACACAGGCTGTTGTGGCAAAAGCCGCCCCGAAACCTATGGAAAGTTATCAGGAATTCACGATATATGCAGTTTTAAAAAGATGGTTTGATATAATTATCAGCGGTGGATAAAAAGTAAAATAAATTAATTTATATTACTTCGCTTCTTTTTTCTCTCCCTCTGCCATTTCTTTGTCCATATTGTAGTCGTCGTAACCCATCCATGCTACTATCAATCCTACGAACAGGAGGAGGAGACCCACGCAGCCCTCGATCAAAACGAGAAGCGATCCGAAGAATCCAACGAATATCCCTGGTATTCCGCTATACCATACTATCCCTGCAACAAAAATTACTATACCTGCCAGCATTTTTATAATATTACCTGCCGATGACATGATTTCACCCATCTATTAATTCACTTACTCTATATTAAGATTTTTTGTTTAAACAGTACTTCCGATTTAGCTTAGTTCCGAACAAGCAACTCTGAAATACTCAATTTGACCTCACATAAAATGCTTCTATTTCCATCACAAAAAGAAAAATTATACTTCTATCTATTTATTTCTGAAAA
>CABMHZ010000091.1 GCA_902386115.1 uncultured archaeon
ATGTAATAAAAGCATCTAAAGGATATAAATGCTTCGATGCGTAATGTTTTTCTTGAGAAAAGTTGGCTGCAAGGATTATGATGTTATCTTGAATTGGTGAAAGTTAACAGCTTTTCCGACAATCTCACATTTCTTTAGATAATTTTCTCTTAATGTGAGATATCGTTGCGTCACAATTCCCTTTTCATCCGTATGAAATTCTTTAGATCTATGAACGAAGATCGGTTCTTCCTTTGAGAGATATTCCCTTATGCAATATTTTAATGCTTTATCAGTTGCAAAAATTTTTCCAGTAGGTAATCTCCGTGGAAGACCGTCAAAACCGGCATTGAAATTCGCATTTTTTGCATTCACAACTATTATCCCGTTATAGTTCATTTTATTCCTCCTCTTGTTGTTTAAATTCTAGTTCTTCCTTTTCCTTCTTTGAAACATACAAATGATTATTGTCAAAATAACCAGTGTACATCGGTATTTTATTGTCCTCATAATTTTTCTTGAATTCGAAGGCTAAAACATTACTAATAAGTGAATGAAAACCACGGTTATTATCAATGTATTCATTATGAGAATACTTTTCGAGCACCGCAATCAATCTCTGTTTTAAAGCATCCATGTTGTGAACATTCATGGTATATTTGGTGAATAAGCTAAACCTATTCTCAGTTTTGCTAACCTGCAATAGATAATAAAATATCTGTCCCATCGAATAACTTGCTTCAAAATCATTCTCCAGTTTGATATTTTCCAAGTCCTGCATTTTTTCATTCAATTTAAAATATTCCTTAATAATACCGCCTCCATTTGGTTCTAAATTTAGATATTTGAAATAAATAGTTAAGAAAAATCGCATTTTATTATTTCCAATTTTCATCTGGTCGCGAAGATTTTGATTATCAACAAGTTCTGACAGAATCTCTATAAAGAGTTTCGTAAAAATCCTATCCTCAAACAGAGAAACATCTTGAAAATATATATAATTTCTAATAATTGAATTATATTCAATAATTTTTAATTTTAGGAATGGATGAAGAGACTTAATCAGCTTCTTCGGATCAGTTTCAAATAAGGACGGCATTAGTGCATTGTTGTAGAGAAGATTTAATTCCATTAGGAATGTAGTTTTATCTCTTTCATCTTTAATTTTGATTATTTCCTCATCTTTACCTTTGGAATCAAGGTCTTTTAATTTGGAACTTATTGGGATGTTTCCTACGATGACTTTAGGATTTTCATTCGGAAGGATGTAATTGAAGTTATTAATATATCTAAATTCTATGTTTTCAATTTCCGGATCAGTCATCATCATTATATAATCGAACTCATTAAAACGAGTTCGATGATAGAGATTTTTTAACATTTTCAAGATGCCAAGCGGTTTGGATGAATAATCTTTATAATCGGTCTTGTCCACTGAAACCGCAGTAGGAAATACATACCTATAAAACTTATTTTTTTTAATATATTCAAAAAAATTATAAATATTCTTGGCACATTTGTTACATATATTGAAGTTTTCAGGACTCTCTGATTTTATGTTTGTTTTGTATCTTGTAGGATGTCTGAGCAGAAACTTCCGACCTTTTCCCAAATCAAACATATTTCCTTGGGTTAACATATAAAGTTGCTCAGTGTTGCCGCAATTGTCACAATTCCCTTTAAATGTAAGATATTTTAGAATTTTTGTATTGGTATAATTATTAACAGTATCCAAATAATCATTAATTTCTGATTCATTAACAATAAAAACCACATAATCATTTTGTTTTAAACCAAATTTATTTTCTGGGTTTATAATTTCGAAATCCTTGAAAAAATTTGCTACTTTATCAGAAAGCCAAGGGAATTTATTGAAATATTCAGTATTTTTAAAGGATGTTTTAAAAGCATCAACTTTCTTTAAAGGAAATTCGATCAATAAATTTCCATTGGGATGTTTCTTATCTTTATTAATAAACGTATCATAGATTTTATAGTGGGAAGGAGAATGACTCATCAATGCAGAGTTCGATCCAATATTATTTGAATTATTGTGAGTGGGATTTACGAACTTACTAAAATTGAAATATGTGAGTAATTCCTTCTTTTTTTGTGAATATGTAGAAAATCTTGGATTTTCATTGATTTCTTCTAACAGGTTTTTATTTTTTATGAGAAATGGTGAATCTGTTATTTCTGGAGGAACAACCAAAATTTTTGATTCTTCTGTTTTTGAATTTTCGCTACTTTCCTCTAATAGTACGCTGTAATCATCTTCGGAAAATAAATTTACAATATAGTTGTACAGATTATTCACCTCTGATATTATTCCCAGCCATCTTCTTCTTCCCCTCCCTTATCGCCTCTTCCAGATCATCCAACATTGGCGGCGGCATTCCCCTACTGATCAAAAATCCCAGCATTGAACTTGCGCCCTGCAAAAAGAACGTCTTTGCAAGAGCCTCGTAATTGTAATGCTCCATGCCCTCTTCCTGTACTTTCTTCCAGTAGCCATAGAAACCTATGTCCAGCATCTCCTCTGCCACCTCATCGCATCGCTTAAAATGCCGCGCCAGGCTCTCTCAGGATCCATCTTTAACTCCGCAGGCTCGTAGCCCTCAGCCAGAAGGTCTGTACATCTCTCGCAGAAATGCCTGTCCGCGGATAGCATCGATGTTGGGCAGTCCATTTTCATGCCGCAGATGGTGCATTGGACGGTCAATGTTTTTGGGCTTTTTGCTCTTCCACCTTTTTTCTCCACCTTCATAGCCTCTTTAAATCATCTCAATCATTATATATCTTATTATAGCGGGGTGAAACTATTTTTTCACTGCAATCGTTTGCTGAAGTGCCGAAGCAATTATATTCAAAAACTAAATAAATAAAACTAATCTTTGCTGACTTTGCGCCCTTTGCGGTGCAAAAATCATACACCGCAAAGCACGCGAAGAACGCAAAGCGTTCATGAGATGGGTTTCAAATATTAGGTGCTTGACTATAATCTGCGTTTATCAATGCCGAAACCCTGCGGGTTCTCGATTCCGCGCACATGCCCCGCAGAACATACGTGGACGCGCCCTCCAGAGGCGTACTCTGGGCGCTTTTATCTGCGGTTAAAGTTTTTAACTATCCACTACCATTAATCAAATCCATGCACCCGAACCCCATCGCATTTTTCTCCCCAAGCCCTGCATCATAAGCGAACTTCAACAGTTCAGGGCTTGCCTGGATTCGCAGGCTCATTAAGCTGCATCTCCGGCAGCTGCCGGCTATCCTGCTACGCTTCGGCTTGATGCCCGCGGTTTCTATCACATCAAAACGATCAACAGGCGTACTGCCATAAAACTCCCTGAAACGGTCAGCAAGATTCTTGTGGAGGTTCTCATAGAATTTCGGCTCCGTAGGATAGAGATCAACCTCTTTCAAACATTCGTTCTCCTTACGCATGGTCTTGACATAAATTGGAGAAAGGGTCTTGAACCGGCATTCATCATTAAAAGAGGGTTCTTCTAATATTTCGATTCGCTCAATAACGAAACCAGCCTTTCCCCGCGCCCCATCCAGATAGAACTCAGGTTTATTGAGAAGCCCTTCAGCAAAACCTTTTATGAAGCGGTCATCAGGTGATGAAAGAATAAAATAAGCCTTCTCAAAACCAAGACCGGATTCACTTCGAAATCTGTTCATCAATATAAGATTTGAAAAAGTATAGAACTTGAATCCCTGATTAGCATGTGTCTCATTAGCCAGTGTTACATCAGCATCTGCAAGTTTGAAATAGAGCATCGACGCCAAGCCGTACTGATAATCAAAATTAACGGGAAGGTTTGAGATGTTCCTGACTGTTATTTTGCTTCTCAGTTTAATTCCCCTTTATAATTTATACCACCACAAAAACTTTCCAGATTAATGTTTTATAAATTTATGTTTTCTTCTGGTCCTGCTGTATCAGCCTGTTTATGCCCTCAAGCACAGCCTCCACTGAAGCCATTATTATATCAGTACGCGCCCCGCGGGCTGTGATGGTCTTCCCGCCCTTGCTCAGTTTTACCCATACTTCAACGAGCGCATCAGTGCCTCCTGTTATTGCATCCACGTGGTACTCGTCAAGATGTATGTCTGCAATGCCTGCTACGGCTTTGTTGAGGGCATTGATGGCTGCATCGACCGGTCCTGTGCCAACGCCTGCTTCAACAACATGGTTGCCGTTTACCTTGAGCCTGACCGATGCTGTCGGCATTACGGTATTACCGGCTACGACTGTGAGTTCTTCGAGTTTGACCTTGGCTTCCTGGTAAATACCCAGAACGGTCTCCGCTATTGCCTGGAGGTCTGCATCCGTGACCCGTTTACCTTTGTCGCCAAGCTCTTTCATCCTGCCCACTATGTCATCTATATGCTTTTCAGTGGCAGAGATGCCGAATTCTTTCAGCGCAAGCTCGACAGAGCTTCTGCCTGCATGCTTGCCAAGAACGATGCGCCGCTCGCGTCCCACGAGTTCAGGCGTGATGGGCTCATATGTAGCTGTGTTTGCAAGCAATCCATGAACATGGATTCCTGCCTCGTGGGTGAAGGCGTTCCCTCCCACGATTGCTTTGTTCGGTGCGACCGGGATGCCGCTCAACCTGCTCACCATGCGGGACGTGGTGTAGAGACCTTTGAGGTCGATATTTGTTTTTTGCTTGTATAATGAATACAGGACCATCACCACTTCTTCCAGAGATGTATTCCCTGCCCGCTCTCCAATGCCGTTTATGGTAACGTGGGCTTCTCCTGCGCCAGCCCGCAGCGCCGCTACCGTGTTGGCTGTTGCCATCCCGAAATCATTGTGGCAGTGTACGCTGACGGGTGCTCGCAGTTGAGACAGGTCGCTGAAAATATCATACGACCTCTCCGGGGTAAGGATGCCGACGGTATCGCAGAAGCACAGCCTGTCAGCGCCTGCATCAATGCCAGCATTGTACACGGATCTAAGGTATTCAAGGTCGGCGCGGGAGGCATCCTCTCCGCTCAGTTCCACTATCAAACCATGTGATTTCGCATATTCCGTCATCTCGACTGCCATCTGCCGCACCGTATCGCGGTCTTTCTTCAATTTTTCCCGGATGTGCAGATCAGAAACCGGCACTACGAGATGAATTGAGGTAACATCGCATCCAAGCGCTGCATCGATATCCTCCTTTTTAATGCGGCAGTAGGAGCATATCTCTGCATTCAATCCCTCGTTTGCTATTGTCTTGATGGAAACACGTTCACCCTCTGAGGTAATTGCAGAACCAGCTTCGATAATATCCACTCCAAGGCTGTCAATCTTCTTTGCTATCAAAAGCTTGCTTTCGGTCGTCAGCGAAACACCAGGCGTCTGTTCGCCGTCTCTTAAGGTTGTATCAAGTATTTTCATGCGGTCAAATAAAACGATTCCTTCTGTTCATTTGTATCACCGGTAAGCCCTCAAAATAGGTCTACCATTAGAAAAACCTATCTACTATCTCCACCGCCCTTGCTATCAGTTCTGCGCTCTTTTCAAGGTCTGACATGCTGAGCACTGATACAGGCGTATGTATGTACCGTGTGGGCATGCTGATCACGCCTGTGGGAATGCCTTCTTTAGTGAGGTGTATCGCCGAGGCGTCGGTTGTCCCGCCGCTTCCCACTTCAAGCTGGTAGGGAATGTTGTTCGCTCCGGCAGCCTCTTTAAGCCAGTTCAGAACGGGCTCAGGAACTATGATGCCCCTGCCGTCCGCATCGCTTACCGTTACGGATGGTCCTTTTCCCATCTCGATGGCTGAGTCTTTCTTGTCGATACCCGGATGGTCGCCCGTTATTGTTACATCTGTAGCCAGCGCTACATCAGGGTTCAGCCTGAAAGCGCTTGTCTTTGCACCTTTCAGCCCGACCTCTTCTTGCACTGTGAACACTGCATAGACAGTGGCTTTTACTTCCTTCATCTGCCGCAGCGCATCAATGAGCATGACGCAGCCTGCACGGTTGTCAAAAGCTTTCCCCGTGACCCGGTCGTTGCCAAGAGGTTTGAAATCAATATCAGAAGTCACCGGCGTTCCCGCTTTCACCCCTATTTTATCGGCGTCTTCCTTGCTCGTGGCTCCGAAATCGATGAACATATCTTCGGCTTTTATCACCTTGTTCTTTTCCTCCTCTTTGATGGCATGAGGGGGTTTTGAGCCGAGGACGCCGTATATCTGCCCGTTCTCAGTATGCAGGATCATCCTCTGGTTAAGGAGAGTCTGGTCGAACCAGCCTCCAGTCTTCGTGAACCGGGCAAACCCCTTGTCGTCCACGTATTTTATCATGAGACCTATCTCGTCCATGTGCGCCGCGAGCATGACCGTGGGCGAACCGCCGCGTTTCGTGGCTATGAGGTTTCCCATCATGTCTGTTTTGATCTCGTCCACGTATTGTTTTACTTCTTCCTCTATTATCTGCCTGATGTTTCCTTCGTAGCCGGAGACGCCGTGCGCGTTTGATAATTGTTCTAACAGGTTTTTCATATCGGTCATAATGCTTTCACTCTCGCAGTTTAATTGGAGGGAATAGTAATTAAGGTATTGGAAAATTCACATCTTGACAGATTTCTATCGTCCTGAATATTACGATGGCACCTCTACTGGTGTTTCATCAAATGACCTCATAGTGATTTTGGTGGTTTCTGCCAGAAATTCGCTGGCATCAAGTATTTCCAGTATAACCGGTCTCCCTTTTTTTGTAAAATGAACAATGATATTCCCTATCTCTTCAGCATAATCAATGGGTTCATCGCTAATCTCATACATTAGGATGTCCTGCTCTCGATCATAACTAATTTTCATACCTTTCTTTCCTCGCGGGATAAAACGTGATGACTTTTATATCATCACCTTCAGCTTCGCAAATAACTCTTAATACATGTGATTTATCAAACGGTCGCTGCATAATTAATCTGCCCTTTCTTCCACGGCTTTTATCTGTGGGATTTTCTACAGTTTCTAATACATTGGTTTCGGTTATCTTAAATCCATGTCTCTCAAATACTTTAAACTTGTTTTTAGCATGATTTGAAAATGTTACTCTCATATTTCTTTATCTCATAATCTGCCGATATTTCTTTCATAGCTGGAGACACTATTCGCTTTGGAATATCGCTCTAATAATGTATTCAGGTCGATCAAGATACTTTCACTCTCGGAGTGTAATTGGAGGGGGGAGTAATTAAAGTATTGGAAAAAGAAGTAATTTTATTTTCTCAGCGCCATAATGCCGCTGAAAAATTAGTAAAAACATAATTGAATTTTATAAAGTATATTTTTTTATTAATGTTTATGTAATTTTACCAATACTAAGGTTGCTTTTTGTCTTGTTGCAGCATTAATTATTTATCGTATAACGTTATACGTTTAACTATGACCGAAGTAAAAGTCCATGAAAAATACCTCGTCGTAATCCCTAAAGACGTGCGCCAGTCGCTTGGGATAAAGATAGGTGAGACCGTTGAATTCGTTATCGAGAAGGGCAGGGCTGTTCTCTATCCACACCGGGGGAGCGCCGCGTCCGTGAGACGCGTCCACGGCATAATCGGGCACAAAGGCACGATAGATGAGGGCATTGAAGAAGGATACAGGGTTATGGGACAAGAATGAAGTACGTCGATGCTAACATATTCATAGCCAATCTTATAGGCGACAATCGATTGGGCGAAGCTGCAAAGAAGTACCTCGAATCCGTTGCAGTCGGAAAGGAAGCGGCTTCAACCTCTGTTCACACGATGATCGAGGTATATGCCTTCCTGAAGGGCAAGAAGTTTTCTGAACAGAAGATAGCCGGGATACTAAAAGATGTAAACCTGCACGGTGTGGCATTGCTGCCCTTTGAACCTGATATTTTCACAGGGGCGCTGGCAATGGTGAATAAAGGCTGGAAGCTGGGCGACGCTATCCATTATTTAACTATGGTGAAAAACGAGATAAACGAAATCGTTACTGACGATGGGCATTTCGATAATGTGGAAGGTATAACGAGAATAGACCTTCTTCTTTAATGGGTTTCAAATTTGCTTGATGCGTTCGGGTTCGTAGAACAGTATATAAATACAGATAATTAAGGACCCTTGCAGAAAAGAGAAAAAAATAGGTGGGTTGGGGAGTGGTGGTATCCTTCCTGCAAAGGCAATTCCTCAATATATTTTTATGATATAAAGACTTTTTGAGTGAAAAGTGATATTCAACCTCGCATCTCCTCTAAGAGGCGCGCCACCGCATATGCCGGGAACACCTTAGAAAGCTCCCATCCATATCTTTCCGATATCAGGATAATTTCTAAACCAATAGCATCCGCCGCCATTTTGACGATGAACTCCCCCAGACCGCACGCTACTACCTTTTTCAGTTCATGCCGGCGCGCCACATCATTTATTGCATCTGCAATATCGCTTACCTGTTTATCCATCGCCTGCCGCGCCATCGAGACGATCTCTTCATCCCGGGTCTCCATAAGGTCTGCACACACCACGCGCGCAAGCCTCCTTTTTGCATCGAGCACCGTTTTTCCTGCGCCGTCGGGCGTGTCGCAAGTATAATCATTTTCTGAGATCAAACCGAGAATAAGGTACGCATCTGCGGTTATGGCAAAAAGTTCGGATGAGATGCGGGAACTTGCACCCCTTACATCCACGGTATCAAGGAGCGCGGCGATATTTGTGCGAAGCGCCCCGGAATAGACAAGCTCGCTCTTCCTGAGGCGCTCGAAATCCGTTACGGCAGCAAGAGGCTTTCCTTTTTTTATCGGGATTATATCCGTGGTGGTCGAGCCAGTATCAACGAAGATACAGTCCCCGAAATCCCTTTCCGCTATCAGCGAAGATGCCATCCAGTTTACTGCCGCAATGCTGCGTTTTTTCTCTGTTGTGAAAACCCCGCTGCTGTCAAGGAACAGGGCGTCATCGAAGGCATTGTTCACTGCATCCATTATGTATGAAAGCCCTGCGTCCTTATCAGGGAAGCAGTCTGCAAGCTCGCCTGTTATCACAACGCCGACTTTTTCAGGAACAAGGCGCACCGAGATATCAAGAAGCGCCTCGGGAAGCTTTGAGTTTTTCCAGAGGGGAAGGTAATGCAGCTCAACGAGCTTTCCGTCAGATGATGCTATCTTTGTGTTCGCCCCGCCGATGTCGATACCCAGGATCATGGGCATGAGTAGGTCGGGAAAGTTAAAAAGTATTGCGGATCAGATGAACCTGAAAGTATGTTCATTTCTTATCCTATCATCGATTTCATCAGCATAGCGCTTCTTCAGGGCATCAAGCATCTCCTGCGAGAATTTGTTTTTCATGATGTCAGGGCAGCGCTCATCAACCGCATCCACATCAATGACCGGATATAATTCACACAGCTTCGGGCGGCACCTGTATACGCGGCATCGTTTTTCCCTGTTAAGAAAAATGCATTCCCCTTTTATCATCTTCACCGCATAGTAGAGCCCGTTGTCCCCCTTTGCTTTCCGGAAATACTTTTTCAGTTCAAGTTCCAGACCGTATTCCTTTTTCGCATTCCTGATTAGCGTTAGTGCTTCCTCTTCTGTCAGCACAGCGCAGTTCCGGCAGCAGAGGGAGCCGCATACTATTGTGTCACAGTTAAACCCCATCGCTACCAGTTCTCTGCAAGCACCTCAAAATAGGATCGCTCATGCTGGCAGGAAGGACAAGTTTCCGGCGCTTCAGTTCCCTCGTGGATATAGCCGCAGTTCCTGCAGTGCCATTTTATCTTACTTTTCTTCCTGAAAACAGAGCCTTCTTTAACGTTCTTAAGCAGCGCCCTATACCGACTGTCATGGAACTGCTCGACTTCGGCTACCTCAGTGAACGATTCCGCAACCTTCGGGAAACCCTCGGCTTGCGCGATTTTTGCAAATCCTGGATAAAGCGTGCCCCACTCAAACTTTTCACCTTCAGCGGCAGCCAGCAGGTTATCTGCCGTCTCCCCGATAACGCCGGCTGGATACATTGCTGTTATCTCAACGTTTCCGCCCTGGAGGTGCTTGAAGAATATCTTGGCATGTTCTTTCTCATTGTCCGCGGTCTCAAGGAAAATGGCGGATATCTGCTCAAATCCCTCCTTCTTTGCCGCGCTGGCAAAATATGTGTAGCGGTTCCTTGCCTGCGACTCGCCGGCAAAAGCTGCGAGGAGATTTTTTTCTGTTCTGCTGCCTTTAAAGTTCATAAAGTAACTCCTGAATTATTCAAAGAATCTATGGATACTCGACTCAAAGTTTCTTAAACTTTTGGATATTTAGAGATGAAAAAAATAATGAGCGGTTAAAAGGACTTATCAATTCGGCAAAATACATATTAGAGAGCAAGTAAGAGATTCGATCTATTAAATCCATAAACTGGATGATACTTCGATTGTTTTGATCACCCCACCTTCTCCCTCACCATCTCCACCCCCCTCTCCAGCGCCTCCTCAATCCTCGCCACATCCGTCCCTCCGCCCTGCGCTATCCCCGGTTTCCCTCCTCCGCCCCCGCTTACAACCTTTGACATCTCGCGCACTATCGCGCCAGCGTTCACGCCCATTTTCTGCGCGCGCGCGCCTGCCGCGACAACGATTTTGACACCGCCTGATTCACTTGCAAGAATCGCCACAACATCGTCGTTCTTGCTGAACTCCGTGGCTGCCTTGATAAGCTCCTCAACATCGGCATGCGGGAGCTTCTTCGAGAGCACTTTCAAGCCATTGATATCCAGAGCGTCACTCATCATCCCTTTCACCCTCGCCTCCGCAAGTTCAGCTTTCAGCCTTTCGTTTTCTTTCTTCAATTCCTTCCACTCATCGAAGAAGCGGTTCACCGTTTCAGGCAGATGCTCAGGCGAAACCCTCAGCGCATCCGAAGATGTGTTCAAAAGCTCATCCCTCTCCTCCCATCTTTTCACAGCCGCCTCTCCTGCCGAGAACTCTATGCGCTCCACGCCGTCCTGTATCCTCTCTGTCTTAATGAGCTTGATAGGTACAATTAATCCTGTATTAGAAACATGCGTACCTCCGCACGCTTCCACATCGGTTCCCACACGCAGGATGCGTATCTCTTTTCCCGGAGGCACGCCGCCCTGGTAAAGCACGAACCCGTACTTCTTTTCAGCCTCGATCCTGTCCATCCAGTCAATGTGTACGGGCTGGTTCTTCATCACAGCCCTGTTGGCGAGAAGCTCTATCTCCCTGAACTCGTCATCTGTTATCCGCTTATAATGCGTCAGGTCAAGCCTCGCCCTGTCAGTGGACTTCTGCGCGCCGGTCTGCCAGATGTGTTTTCCCAGCACGGTTTTTGCAGATTCGTTCACGATGTGGGTGGCAGTGTGGTGCCTC
>CABMHZ010000092.1 GCA_902386115.1 uncultured archaeon
CCGGGCTGAGGGTACCTGTTCCGCTTGAGTTGAATGCGAAAACTGTGATATTTACCCAGCCTGATGGGGTGGTGCTCGTATTGATCCACGTCTGTGCACTTCCGTTTGTCCATGCACCGTTGACGCTCACGTTGTAACTATTTGTCACATTGCCTGATCCCGGCTGCCAGGTATAGTTGACCCAGTAAGAACCTGTGGTGCTTGCAAGGTTAGCTGGAGCCGGAGGAATGTAGGTCGGCACCGGTGCAGCAGGAGCCTGTGTATTCTGGGATGCTCCTGCCGGGCTGAGGGTACCTGTTCCGCTTGAGTTGAATGCGAAAACTGTGATATTTATCCAGCCGGATGGGGTGGTGCTCGTATTGACCCATGTCTGTGCGCTTCCGTTTGTCCATGCACCGTTGACGCTCACGTTGTAACTATTTGTAACATTGCCTGATCCCGCCTGCCAGGTATAGTTGACCCAGTAAGAACCTGTGGCGTTTGCAAGGTTAGCTGGAGCCGGCGGAACGTAGGTCGGTTGGCTCGGCTTTACTGAACCAGCGATAGAAACCTTGTGCTGCCACGCATCCATACCTGCTGATTGTGAGACAGAGCCGTTGTGGCAATTGAAACATCTATCACCGCTGTACGTCGTCGGATCTGATCTATTAACACTGGTGCTGTGGTTGTCATATCCAGCCCTATCAGACTTCCAGGTAGAACCTGTTATTTCTGGAGGCACTACTCCAAAGGAATAGTTGTAAACATTCACCATCGCGCTGTAGTTATAGTGTGTCTCGCTTGCATTATCCACGTGGCATGAAGCACACCAGTAACTTGTAGAGTTTATGGTTCCATTGATTATATTTATTCCAAAGAAATTTTCAATCCTGCCCAATCCATATGCCTGATTATATGACCTGCCGTGACAGAATCTGCAAGACTGCTCATTCTCTACCCAGAAAGGTCTCATACCAGTCCTGTTCCATGCCGTGCCTGCTAATTGGGCATGCATTAATGGAGCTGGTATCCTTGGTGGGTTTAATGTATTTGAAGTATTATGCGGAGTTATGGTACCCTGCGCCTGATGGCATCCTCCACAATCAATTCTATCGGGATATGGCATCACGCTCTCCTGGTGCATTGGTGCAGTATTGAAATTCTGATGGCATTCATCGCATGGCACAGCATAGTTCTGCGTCGCTCCCCCTGGCATTCCTATGAGCGAATGGGGCACCTGGACTTTATGGCAATCCTTGTAGCAATCGCCTGAATAATTGCCGCTGCCATTCTGTCCGCCTGTGCCGACGTACCCAGGTGTACCCCTGTTAATATCTGACAAGTTCTGACCCTGTACCGATATGTTGTAATCCATCAGCTTGCTATTAGAATGACTTCCTCCATGGCAGTACTTGCACGCGACCATCCTGTTGTGACCTTCCTCGACGGGTATCTTTTGAGCCTTGTAATTATGATGTTCGCTGCACTGCATCGGGTTTGGATATTGGGCATTGAAGGTTCCATTTATCCTGGTTGTGGAATCATAGCCAGGAATAGCTACGGGTGAAGGAACCGATGTGCCCCAGGCGACACTATGGCAGGTGTCATCACCGCAATAGGTGGAATTTGTGTTATTTTGCCTTGGGTGACTTGTACTGTTCCCATAAACAATCTTATCATCTGTGCCAGCGTTACCTGTGTTTACAGGCCAGATGCCATTACTTGCGCTTTTATAAACTCCATGACAATCCGGGCAAGTCACGGCATGCGTTGTTGCTGTTCTTGTAGTACCGGACATAACATGGCAATTTCTGTTACATGAAGCAGTGGTCTCAAGAGTAACATGTGAATTAAAAGTCTTGCTATCTTCTGCTGACGCCCAGAATGCATCTCCAAGATTATATGCCAGCCAGGTGATATTCTCCTCTGCCATGCTGTCATTATTTACATCAATATAAACACTGTACGTTTCTCCACTGGTATACTTACCCCAGATAGCTCTTGAATCATTGCTCCAGATGTAGCTTGTACCTGAAACGTTCGGTGAGCCGTCCCATGTTGCAATATAAACACCACTCTGTCCCGGCACCTCTGACATCATTTTCTCTCTGTTATGGGTGCCAAGCGGCTGAGTGGTATTATTAGAAAGCCATGCTTTAACATTGGTAAGATGCTCAACCGGTTTTCCAGTCTCATCCATAATTAAAGCCTGAACTTTAATCTGGGTCATATCCTTAAAGTAAGGGTAATCGGTACCGGTTGCCAGCATAACTACCCCATCTGGTGTGGAAGACGAGTATGTACCTGTGTAATTGGGGTCTCCTCCCTGGTCAACAAAATTTGGATTTCTTGACTTACCGAACCAGTAAGCAGGGTGACTCAAGAAAGAGTGCGACATATTGGGAACTGCTCTGTGGTCCTGGACATTATAAATGTACCAGTCTGAAGATACTGTATTTGTACCATCACTAACCTTGACACTGTAATTGACATTATCCTCTAAAAGATAGGGGTTTAATGTTGCTGCATATTCAAGTCCACTCTGTTTAGTCATAGGCACAGTCTGAACAATCTGGTTATTGACAGAATAATAAACAGTGGCCGAAGATATATTTACATTATCTAAGGCATGTGCTATAATATTAACATAATCATCATCCACCGGTAAATTAGGAGATCTCTCTACACTATTTATTTGTGGTGCTGATTCATCACCCTGTGTATTGTTAGCTTCCAGATAGAAACCGGCGTATGTTTCCGTATATTTAGTTTTACCGCCTGTCGGTTGACCAGACCATCTATTATAAATTTCAAAATAGTAATCCCCGGCTGCATATCCTGAAATAGTATATGAGTAAACCCCATCCTCTTCATAGTTCATAGACGTAGCGGCCAGGACACTCGTTCCTCCAGAATTATGTATGGCAATTGTCGGGGTATTGAGAATATTGCGATAAGGAATGCCGGCGTCGGATAACAACTTCATATATATTTTTTGGGCACTATTCCCATTCCATGAAGGTCCCATAGAGGTATTAAACACCTGGATTTTCCAGAGAGCACCGTGAGCCGGATTTGATGAACCTCCATAAAATACGTGCTGCTCTGTCATTGTATTTGAACCAGCAGATACTGAAAATAAGACTTCAATATAATCACCAGCATAAGTTGGCATATTTATTGATGAACCCGAATATGATCCATCGCCGTTGTTCGTTACCGAACAGGAAGGAGCTGCTGGTTGACCGTTTACATTATTATAACTGCATGTCAAAGTTGCATTATTGACCAGATTTCCTCCTTGGTTATAGAGCCAGACCTTTGGAATAAATGAAGATGAATAATTGAAAGGTGCATCTATCCCGGAATCGAAAACAATCTTCCAATTGTTTCCAGGCGTAGCCGGGGTGGCTGAAGATAAGCTGGCTGTGAAACTGATGAAAACAAATAATGTCAGGATCAGAATTGAATAATTTTTCGCTCTTGACATGTTATTCAAAAATAAATTAAATTTAGAAAGCCTCTGGCTAAAAGCTAATATGGATTTCCGGTTCATATTCCCACCTATCCTAAAAACATTATACACTTGTTGATTTTTCTATTCACTTGCAGTTCTTGTTTATCATATTTATATTCTTGCATATCCTATCCTACCTATCCAAATTTTTCTAATTTTTCATGCACGTAACTGCACGATATCCTAGATTTCCTACGTAAAGATGTATTATTGTGCTATATATATTTATCTATATAACATTACAATTATAATTAGAATCAATACATTATAATTAGAACAAATATAATTAGTCTGGGAAACAAAACCAGTTCCACTCATCTTTTAACAACAACCCTGGCGACAACAGAGCTTCCGGCTTTTTTCAACCTTATTTCTCAGCTTTCTCCACCAAAAGCATATACCCATCTTTCCCTTTGATCACCACTTTCGTCCCCGGCTCAATATTCTCCTGTGACTTCGCAAGCCACCTTTCCCCCTGGTATCTCACAAAACCCTTCCCCTCGGGTGTTATCTCGTCTATTGTCTTTGCAGTATCTCCAATGATATCCCCTATCACTGGCTTTTTTTTCCGTATTTCCATCACTTTATATATTGCAAAGGCAAGGAATATCCCCATAATGACCGCAGGGATAAGCAAACTTACCTGGAATCCTACCTGGAATTCCGGTCCATACATGTTCGGATAACCCGTCGGGACGAGCAGTATGCTTCCGAGGGCTACACATGCAATCCCCGCCACACCTATTATCCCGAAGGTAGAAACATGCAGTTCAAACAGCAAAAGACCTATCCCGAAAGCGATAAGGAAAATTCCAGCAATGTTTATTGAGAAACCAAGCCCTATAAGCCCGAGGCTTATGGCTATCACGCCAAATACCTCTGCTCCGAAGCCGGGAGTTGTCAGCCCGAATATGAGCGAGTATATCCCTACAAACAGTAACAGCGATGCAAGAATGGGATTGGACAGAATGTCCATCACCGTCAATCTGAGAGATGGTGAGTAATATGAATATGTCTCTCCCGATGTCTTCAATACCTTTCCTTTTACATTCATTCCGTCCACCTTTACCAGAAGCTCATCGATGCTTCCTGCTTCAACCTCTATAACATTCTCTTCTTTTGCTTTCTCGGCGTCAAGATTGAGATTAGATTTGATGAACTGCTCCGCTGCGCTTTCATTTCTCCCATGCTGCTTGGCTTTCTCCCTTGCGAGAGCAACTACGGCGTTCACAATCTTTTCTTCCGTAATGGGTTTTAATCCCTCTGATGTCATCTCGACCGGCTGGGCTGAACCAATGATGGTATTCGGCGCCATGGCAGCCACGTCTGTCCCAAGAAGTATTATCGTACCTGCTGACCACGCTGTTGCGCCTTTCGGGTAAACGTACCCGATGACTGGAACTGGGGAATTCTGGATGTCGTCAAGTATCTTTTTAGTCTCATCAAGACCACCTCCAGGCGTGTTCATGGTTATTATCAATGCCTTGGCATCCGAACTCTGCGCATTGGAAAGAGCCTCGCTTATTATCTCTTCGCTGGCAGGGGTTATGGCATCGTTCAATTCTACAACGAGGACCTGCGCTCCTGCAATTTGTGTAAGACCGAGAAGAATAAAAAAAAGAAAAAGAGCCTTCATTTCTTTTCAGTTTTTGAGAAGGCTCCGGTCAGTCCTGCGATGTTGCCCACATCTGCGCCCGGGGCGCCTGTGGTGACCACTATCATGTTCTTCTCGCGCGCTATCTCAGCCAGTGTCTGAAGTTCCCTGAGTTTCATGGAGATGGGGACTTTTGCATAGAATTCGGCTGCCTCCGTCATCTTCTGGCTTGCCTGGAACTCACCGTCTGCAAGGATTATCCTTGACCTGCGCTCTCTTTCTGCCTCAGCCTGCTTCGCAATTGCTCTCATCATTGATTCGGGGAGGCTTACATCGCGTATCGTTACGGCTGATATCTTGATGCCCCACGGCTCGGTTGCTTCGTCAAGAACCACCTGTAGCTTCTTATTAAGCTCGTCCCTCTTTGATAGCAGGTCGTCAAGATCGATCTGCCCGATAATATCCCTGAGCGTCGTCTGCCCGAGCATGCTTGTTGCCAAATAGAAGTTCTCAACCTTTGTAATCGCATACGAGGGATCAACAACGCGATAATAAATGACTGCATCAACATCTACTGTTACGTTATCTTTCGTTATTATGGTCTGTTTCGGGACATCAATCGTAACTATCCTTAAATCCACTTTTACGATACTGTCCACGATAGGGATAATAAGGAAAATCCCCGGTCCTTTTGCCCCCTGAAGTCTTCCCATCCTGAAGATCACCACTCTTTCATATTCCCGTACCACCTTTATTGACTGCGCAAGTATCAATATGATTACCACAGCAGCGATCAAAATCGGAATTTCATATGCCATTAAATCACCAAGATTTTAATAGTACAAGGGTATATAAAGAACTTACCCTGATTTTACATTTATGCCAAATAAAGAACATCCCGGGCTGGATGAACTTATATCACCCCAGGAAAGAGAACACCTGCTCTTCGGGCTGCACAGGTTTCTTACTTGGGTAGGGGAGCCGCTGCCGGAAAGTGTGGAAGTGGACGGGAAAAAAATAGAAATACAGGATCTGATATGGAGCTGTATTCATAAAAAAGAGCTGTCAGAAACGGAAAAAATGCATCTCATGGAACTTATCCAGACGCTTGAGTCAAAAGAAAGGTTCGATGAGGAGTCACTGAAGAAAGCCTCGCTCACACAGGAAGAAGCAAGGGCATTATTTCATGAATCAGCAGCCTTCATCCGTGCAATCGTGGATTTGAAGGAATGCGAAGCAGGAAAGGTCAGGTTGATAAACAGGGACGATGATCTCAGAAAGAAAATAAATGATGCAAAAAAATGGATGGAATTTTTAAAAACCGTTGGCAAAAAATAGTTTGGCATTTACACGTGTAACGCCACCCCCTTTGTTTCCTGGAAGTTCTTTATCCCGTAAAGGCTCTGTCGCGCATCCCTGAAATAGAACCGCTCCTCAAGAATATCCGTTTTCTTCAGCCTGTCAAGCGCATACCTGACAGTCCTCGGAGGCAAATAGCTTTCACGGGTAATTTCTTTCTGCGTCAGCAATCCACCCTTCTCAAGTACTTTAAAAACAAGCTTTGCGGATGGAGGAAGACCCTCGAACTTAACGTCAGTGTTCTTTATCGATACGTTTTCTGTTTTATTACCGCTTATAGCGGTGGCAAAGACGATTCCTCATTGGTTTGTCACCTATCGGGTTAACGATGTGAACTATCATAAAGTTATCTATGGTTTTTAATTTATAACAATCTTTATTCCAGGGAGAAAAACCGATATAGTATAAACTAATATTTACATGAGGGATAACGTTGAATGAAATAATATTCAAAACCGCAAAAATCACCCGACCTGAGGACAACCAGATAGAGCAGGTAAAGAGCGTTTTTCCCCATATCTCGCCTGTAAGGGCAGGGGATATCGTAGCTGTCAAGATCCACCCCGGAGAATACGGCAACACCACGCATATAAGACCTGTGATTGTCCGTACCGTGGTTGACCTCGTAATAAAGGCAGGAGGGATACCTTTTGTTACAGATACGACCACTTTATACCGCGGTATGAAGCTCAATGCCGCAGAACTGATAACCTGTGCCGCAATGAACGGCTTCACCCATGCAAGCATGAATGCACCGTTCATCGTGGCTGATGGGCTAAGGGGCGGCGAAGGGAAAGAAACACAGGTAAACGGGGAAGCTCTCAATAGCATAACTGTGGCTTCAGCCATTGCCCAAGCCGATTCCATGATCGTGATATCACATGGTAAAGGACATCCTGCTTCAGGTTTCGGCGGAGCGGTAAAGCACCTTGGCATGGGCTGTCTTGACAGGGCAGGCAAGATCAGGGTACATGAGGTTGGAAAACCTGCGATCGACCCTGAAAAGTGCATTCAGTGCGGAGAATGTGTGGAAGTCTGTCCATGGGGTGCAATTAACCCCCCCGAGATCGATCATTCTAAATGCTGCGGAGAACTATCATGCGCCGATGCCTGCAACCAGGAAGCCATCATACCTCCGCCTGATGCCAGTGAAAAAATGCAAAAGAGACTGGGAGAGGCGGCGCTTGGACCGATAAAGGCTCTCGGCGGACGGATAGGGTATATTAAC
>CABMHZ010000093.1 GCA_902386115.1 uncultured archaeon
ACTTGTCATAATTGGGTGAAGAAATATTATTGAATAAAATATCAAAATTAGATAGAATATTATTGCTGTATGTGGCGATAAATGGTTTATTCAGATTACTTAGTACCGGGTCATTTCCCGTATAGTATTTATCACCGCTGATTGGAAGCATAACCTGGTAATTTCCGCTGGCGGGTAAACTAAGGATTCTGTACTCTATTTTATCGTTATTTATTTGTTCCCTCAAGTTCTGGTATTCTGAACGGTCAATATAACTTCTTGAACCATATCCTGTTTCACCGATTTTATAATCCGGGATAAAATTACTTGTGATCAGGGGAATACTGGAAAAAGTTAAATAAATCACAAAAAGACTGATGACATATTTATAATATTTTTCTTGTTTAAATTCTTTTAACTCGAACATCAATAGAATGGTAAATAAAAATAAATATAATATTCCCCATTTTTCCGTAGATGTCTTAAATATACTGAATATAAAATTATTTAAAACCAGATATGCGTATATCCCGCCAAGAGGATATCTTATTCCGTTTATTAATGACCCTGCAATTAATACAAATATTGTCAGATACAAAATATGTTTCTTTGTATTTTTAGTTAATAGTAGATAGAAAAATATAATTAAAACCGGGATCAACATGACAAATATAGCCAGTGTAGAATTATAATGATTTGAAAAAAAATTATATGAAGGGTCTGAAGGAATATCTGCTGTAAATGTAAATATTTTCCAGAAAATGGGGTCAATTCCTGCGCTATTTAACCATGATATTGCGAAATTCTGTGTGTACATTTTCCTTGCATCTGATAAAACAAAAAACCAGTTCATTATCCACCATATGTTGAATAATATAAAAGATGTTAGAACAATAAGATACTTTTTGAATATCTGAAACAAACTAATTTCTGGCTTCAGGTAATAAGAAATTATAATCACAGATATTAAGATGGAAATTTGGTTCACCACAGCCAGAGGCGGGTTTGCATTGGCGTATGCAAAAACAAACGAAACTAAACCAAAATAAAAAAACAATTTAAAGTTATCATTAAAATATCTTAAAATTATCCAGAAAAAAATAGGGATCAAAAAAAATGTGGCAGTGTTCCATTGATTAAGGGTTGCCAAATTGTTAAGGCTGAAAGGATTTACAATATAAAATAAAGCGATGCAAAATGAAAGGCGAGGTGATATTTTTAGCTCCCTGCAAACATAAAATACTCCTAAAAACGGCAAAAAATAGATTAAATAAATTAAACTAAAATTAGTTAAGGTTATACTTCCAAATAAATTTTGAATGAATATTAAAAAATAAACAATAAAATATTCTGCATTCAAAGATGTGCCAAAAAATCCCGTTCCCAGATTCAGCCATGCATATCCATGAGTGTTAAAATGCACATTAAAATCCAGATAATAATTCCCTTCCCCCCCAAATATGATATGTCCTGCCGCATAATATTTTGATAATGCAAATATTAATATTAATCCATATAGCCCCAAAAAGAAGGTGTAGCCAATAATGTATTTGTTTATACTTTCTCTGACCTTTGATGTCAGCTGATGAATTCGAGTACTGTATTCTTTTGATTTCTGATTATTAGATGCAACCATGCCCACCTCAGCTCAGGTCTGCCATATTTGTTTTATGAATTCTTTGAAAAGAGCTCCAGTCTGAAAAAAATATTCCGCTTTCCTGCGACTTCTAAAAATTTGCTTCGCATATGTTATTGAGAAATAATCAGGAAGGAAAGCAAAAAGTGAATTGTACTTCTTATGATTATTTTTATAAAACTCGTTGAAATCCAGATTGTGTTTGGCAAACCTGAACCTCGGGTCTAAAACAAGGTCACGAGGTGGTTCGCTCAGAAGATGATATTCATCAGGATCCAGGTTAACATTTTGTTTTTCGTATATTTCCGTTCCAATATACGGGATGAAAATATTAAATGAGGTAACCGTGGGATGAATCGTATCCAGAAGATCCAGAGTCAGGTTCAAGTCTTCTTCTGTTTCTTCCGGGGTATTTATCAATATATTTGCAAAAGTTCTCATCCCGGTTCGATGACAGATCTCAAAAATATTTTTCACCTGGTCAACTTTAATTCCCTTTTTTAGCCTTTTTAAAACTTCAGGAGACCCGGATTCGACTCCAAAATCAACCTGTATACACCCTGATTTCTTCATCTTTTGAAGCAGTTCTTCCGAAACTGTATTTATTCTTGCAGAACATGCCCATATCAAATTCAATTTTCTTTTGATCAATTCATCACAAATATTAGAAACTAAATCCTTTTGTATTGTAAAATTGTCATCTATGAAATAAAAAGAATCTATCCCGTACGTTTTTTTAAGAAGCTCTATTTCATCTACTACATTTTTAGCGCTCCTGCATCTCAAGGATTTCCCAGGAGCCAGGATTTTACGCATTTCAGCGCTTACGCAGAAAGTACATTGCGATGGGCATCCTCTCCCCACGAGAATATAAAATGAAGAAAGGAATAAACCTCTTACAGAATATGGATTCGGAAGAGTGTAGTATTTCATATCAACTTTATCGTACGCCGGAAAAGGCATTGCATCCAGATCATCAATAAGCGGTCTCGCTTTTGTCTGGACATATTCTTTTTTTGTTTTATCATAATATCCTATTCCGGGTATATCATTATGATTTTCATCGGTCAATAATGCATGAGCCAACTCATAAAGTGTAATTTCTCCTTCGCCTATTACGACAAAATCAACTGGACTTCCTTCAAAAAAAAATTCTCTTTGACGCAGTGTGGGATGAACCCCGCCCACTATAATTTTGATATGGGGATGAAGTTCTTTTATTTTGTTCGAAAGTAAGATAACATCATTAAATTCAGGGGTATAACAAGTAATCCCCACAATTCCCGGATTTAATTTTCCGATTTGTTCCAGGATATATTCCATAATGATATCATGCTGCCTGTCGACTATATCCTTTTCGGATTTGGGATCGATAATCCCTGTCCTGATACCATTTTTTTCAAGGACGGAAGCCAGAAGCATTAACGCAAGAGGTGGTCTGTGATGATTATATGCTCTTTTAGGCGGTGAAACCAGACATACATCTATACCCATTTTTTAAACCTCCATCTCATTTTTTTTACAGAATACTATCATAGTCTCAGATAACTTAAATATATGACCTATGGGTTTTATAATTAATGAAAATACCATAACAGGAACCATGAGTGTAGTTTTAATGGATTTTTTTTTATCCACTGAATTTATTAAGCTGTGATACAGGTCTAAAGGAAACTCAAACATTGGAAAAGTCATTTTAAAAATCTTGAAACCATTCTTATTGACTATTTTATCAATCGTTTCCGGATTATAATGATGGAGATGCCGCGGAGAATCCAGATGTAGCCAGTGTTTTTTCCCTAATTTAAATCCAAGGCTGTTAATATTGGGAACTGATACCACAAGGATGCCATCATCTTTCAATATTCTGCCAATCTCTTTGAGTTCCTCATTCGGCTCATAAATGTGTTCCAGCACATGCCACAGGGTAATTACATCAAAAAAATTATCGGGGAATTTGCACCCTGCCAGCGTTTCGTTTAATGTATTTATTTTAGTCCGTCGGCGGGTCAGGTTATAGCCAACAGGGTTGGGTTCAATCCCGTATAATTCCCATTCCTCAGGAGAAAATACCGACAAAAAATCCCCATTACCGCAACCTATGTCAAGGATTCTTCCATGTTGTTTGAGTTCCTTTATTTTATTAATTTTAGAACGGTTTACAAAATTGCAGAAAGCCTTTTCAGACTTACCAGGCGAAGCGTTATAATAACCAGACGGGTAGAACTTTCCCATTTCGTCTTTTTCAGGTCTGGGATTTAGGAATACCAGACCGCAATTACGACACTTTACAACATTGAATATATCATCAGATAGATGATAACGGAAATCTTTAGTTTCTATAATCGCTTCGTAGTCATTTGAATTACAAAGAATGCAATTTAATTTTTCCATTAATGTTTTCTCTCTTTGAACAATATTTTCAAATTATTCATAATTTCATTCGCGCGCTTCTCCCAATTCCATTTTTCAATTATCAGACTTCTGGCATCTATTGCGGTATTTGTATATATATTTTCATCTCTTAAAAGTTCCAGGATACAGTCAGCAAAGCCCATGATGTCCCCGGGAGGGACTTTTAGCATACCTTTTGGATAATACGTCCTTAAAGCTTCAAGATCAAAGCTCACTCCGGGCAGTCCCCATGCCATACCCTCAGCCGCAGCCATGCCACCGCTATCGTAAATTGCCGGATGAACCATAAGCTTGCTCATCTTGAATATCTCAAATTTCGTGCTACCATCCTTAAAGCCGAAAAGGTCTATTTTTTCTTCCAAATTGTTGATCTTTATTTTTTCTCTTACTTCTTTTTCCAGGGGACCATTCCCAATCATCGCCAGCATGGCATCCGGCTTTGTTTTACATACTTTTGCCCAAATATCGATTAATTCCAGCACGCCTTTCTGAGGATGCAGCCTCCCTACGAAACACGCATCATATTTTCTTTTTTCTTTCGGGATAACCTTTTTTGAATTCAGGTATTCTGTTGAAGGTTTTATATCCACCCCGCCTCGAATTATCATTATCCCATTCTTGCCTCTTTTCCCTGTTATAAACCTTTTGACATCTGGTTCGCTGGTAACAAAGACCGCATCAGCATATCGCCTGACAATCCAGTAGATGGGCAATTGAGATAGATAATAAAATAGTCCTTTTATTTTTCTAACGCCCGTATAAGGCGAATCCGGGGAAAATGGATTTGGTGCAAAAAGATAAAATCCTGCAATCCAGTTAATATTATCTTTAAACTTTAATTTCAATGCAAAAGCAGGGATCGAATCCGGCAAAAAATCCGAAGCTGAATATACGATTACATTGTCGGGGATTTTTTGAACTTTTAAGGCCCCGATAAAACCATTAATTGTCCTTATCAGATACACAGGCACAAATCCAAGGCTTTTGTACCTCGCAGCCTTCCATATCGTATAATCAACATTCTCCAGATCATTCCGGCTGCACATATCATGGCCTTCCTCCCAGACAAATATATGTATAGAATATCCGGATTTCGCCCATCTTCTTGCAAGTTCTATGAATATCCTATCGCCGCCGCTTAAACCGGACCCAAGTGTAGCATTGGCAATTATAATGATAGATATCTTATCATTTTCATTTTTCATCTGTCCCGCATTCTATTTTTTAATAGATTATTTATAGACCGGTCTGCTTTTTTTAAACCCAGTTGCATGACATATTTGGGATGCCATCTCAAAATTTTTAACATTTGTTTTGGTCGGTAATAGAATTCACTTCCTGCCCTATTCCAGAGTTTTATGAGGTCATCTTCAGAAATCCCATCTAAAGAACAGGTACGCGCAGAGCCAAACCGATAATCTTTCCAGTCATTACTTTTAAGCAATCTTTTATCCATTACATATTTATATAGACGGGTTCCGGGAAATGGGGTTGCCAGACTGAACAATGCATAATCAAGGTCGAGTCGTTGGGATAATTTAATTGTGTCCTCAATAGTTTCTTTAGTTTCCGTCGGGTAGCCTATCATGAAATATGCTTTAACCCTGATTCCCGATTCTTTTATCAATTTAACTGTTTCAAACACTTGATCAATTTTTAAGCCTTTCTCCGCAAAGTCTATTATTCTCTGGTTCCCAAATTCAATCCCGAGAGCTATAGATTTGCAGTTTGCGTTTCTCATCTCAACTAATAATTCTTTGCTTAATGTACCTACCCGCCCATTGGTTTCCCACTCAATCTTATTTAATCCCCTCTCCACCATTCCCCTGCAAATTGCAATTGCCCATTTCTTGTTTAGAGTAAACAAGTCATCTTCTATTCGGATTGCTTTTATGTTATATTTCTTATAAACAAATTCTATTTCGTCAAGTACATTTTCAACGGATCTTCTTCTTTGGTTGCCCCACACTGCATTGCAGGCACAGAAATGGCAGGCAAATGGACACCCCCTGGAACTTAGTATGAGTGTAAATGGTTTTTGCCCGCCGATCGAATGGGGGGAACGATATGCATCGAAAGGTAAAAGGTCTCTTGCCGGAAATGGCAATTCATCAAGGTTTTTAAGATATTCTCTTTGTTGATTTATAATAATTTTACCGTTTAATCTGTACGCAATACTTTTAACTTGGGTCAAGTCATTTCCCTCGTTAACTGCTTTAATCAATTCTAACGTTGGATATTCCCCTTCCCCTATAACGCAATAGTCAACAAACGGAATCATCCTCATGACTTCCTCATGCTGCGGATGTATATGTGGTCCTCCAAAAATAATTTTAGTTTGTTGCGATTTTTCCTTTATGCCTTTTGCGATTTTTGCACATACTTCGACCATAAATGTATATACGGTAATTCCAACGAAGTCTGGTGCATCATTAGCGACTAATTCAACCACATCCTCAATGGAAAGCTTTAATGCATTTCCATCAATTATTTTAACATCCATTCCGTTATCACGGAGTACAGAAGCAACATACGCCAATCCTATAGGCGGATCAATTACAAGCAAATCAGTCTCGATAGCATTGATATAATCAACGTCAGGTGGAGAAATCAATACTATATTCACAGGTTTTTTCTCTTTGGTTTTTATTTTCCCTTCGGTCATATAATTCCTCACTCTTTGGCAATCTCTGTATAAGAATCTACTATTATTTTTGCATTGCAATCTGAAAAATGTGTTATCGCATAATCCCGACAATTGCCGGCAAGCATTTCATATTTTCTTTTATCGTTATATAACTCTTCTATAGCACTTTTCAAATTTTCTAAGGTTGGTTCAATCAAAATACTCACGCTTCTATCAATAGCTTCCGGAATCCCGCCTTTATCTGCCCCTATGACCGGAACGCCGCATGATAAAGCTTCCAGGATTACCCTCCCGAATCCTTCATCATATAATGAAGGAATTATAAAAACATCACTTGCATTATAATATAATGGCAATTCATTGTTCTCTACTTTCCCGACAAATATTACATTTGGCATTTTTTCTGATGATTTTCTTATGTTTCCGCTCATTGGTCCATCTCCGATAAATGCAAAATGTATTTCATTTTGGGTTTGCCCTGCCACATCCAATAAGATGCTAGCACCTTTGATTTTAATGAATCTTCCCACGAACAACACAATAAACTTCCCATACCATCCAACTTTCTTTTTTGCTTCGATTTTGTTCATTGGTTTAAAGATTTGATGATTAACCCAATATGTATATACGTTTATTTTGGATTCCAATAACCCAAATTTTATTAATTCTTTTTTTGATTTTTTGGATAAAGTCAAAATTTTATCTGCTGAATTTAGTGTCCATTTCATTAAAACCGCATTCAAAGAGTGCATATTTATCCCATAAATCGCATGAGTGCTTACTATAAACCTTTTTTTGAAAACTCTTGATAAAATATTTGCAATAAACGAAGCATTAAATCCGTGTGAATGAATTACATCCACCTTCCCTGGATTTTGCAGCATAAAAAAAAAACTTCTCAAAAGAAGCCAGGGAGTAAGATATAAAAATTCAAGATATGGGTATCTTTCAAGTTTGTGAAATAAATTAAAACCGAACCATGAAAATCTTCTAATCTCAAGGTTGTCTTTTTTTTCAACGGCAGCCCCCATCGCTTTTGTCGTGATTGGCTGATAAGTCAGGACATAAACCATGTAGCCGTGAATCCGTAAATACTCGCACAAGTCATGGAGATGTGTTTCAACCCCGCCTATATTTGGTCTGAAAAATGGGGATATTATAAGCAATTTTTCTTTTTTCTTTTGAGTGTTCATTGTATCACTTTCTTAGCGTAACCGGCACGAAAAAAGCTTAGTCACCTGTGGTTAAAATTGAATCGATTCTGGTTATTATATCTTCACCTGATTTCGATAAAACATAATTAATTAGTCTATCATTATTAAAATCTGAATTTAGCAACTTAATAATTGCGTTCATTACATTTTCAACTACCGGGTCGACAATGAATCCAAGGCCTTTTTCTTCAAATTCATCTGCAAATGATATGCATTTGGTTGCTACAACAGGAATTCCACATTCAAGATAAAAGCCTACCTTGGAAGGCCATGTATAGCATGAATAATTCTTATCATTGTAGTCGAATAAAGCAATCCCACAGATACATTTGGAAAAGATAGTTTCAAGTTCTCTATCCTCTTTTACGAAGCCATGAAATATTACATTTTCTTCAATCTTTAACCTATTGACTTGTTTTTCCAAATACGACCTATCGCCGCTCCCAACTATTTCCAATATTAAATTGATTCCTTTTTGCTTGAGAAATAATATTGTTTCAATTGCTAATTTAAGTCCTTGTTCGTTCTTTAAAATCCCAATAAACCCAATACTTTTTTTATTGGAAATAAAATTTTTATAGACATTTCTAATCCTTAAAGGTGGAGTTACAATTTCTTCATTTATATTTTTTAATGTTTCATTTGACCACCTGCTGTGCCTTGCGGATATTATTCTTTTAGAAAAATTCCAAACTGTATTCGCTTTTTTGGCGCAAAATAAATCTAGATATGGATGAACATGGATTGCAATAAACGACATCAATGTTGTTTCTTTTCTTGATTTGGTTGGGAACCAATCTATTGCCCAATAAACCAACTTATCTACCAAAGTTAAATTTTTCAAAAAATATCCACAAAAAAATCCTGTATAAAATTCAGCAATACAAATACTATATCTACCCTTAATTTTATTCAGTGCTAAAATAGAAACAAAAATAATTGAAATATATTGGATTATTAATGTTAATGGTAATGTGATAAATGTAATAAAATAATTTTTTGGAAATCTAAATGGGACATAATAACTCCAAATGAGATTTTGATGTTCGTATATTCTGCAGGTTACTTTTCCTTCAGTTGTGTTCAATATACGTACTATCACTACTCTTGAATAATTATTTATAAGTAAAGACACAGTATTTTCTGTATAACTGCCCACTCCTAAAATCGCCAAAACAGTTTTATCTTTTAAATTATTCAAAGCCATCGTAATCCTTATTCAAATTAATAAAAATATTCGGTTTAAATCTCGAAAACCGTATTCCTGTACCACCTGATCGTCTCCCGGAGCCCATCCTTAAAATTTGTCTTTGCTTCAAATCCAAATTCCAGCTTTGATTTACTAACATCCAGGCATCTCCTCGGCTGCCCATCCGGCTTGTTTGTATCCCATCGTATCTCACCATCAAACCCTGCTATCTCTGCTATAAACAGAACCAGGTCTTTTATGGAAATCTCGATCCCTGAACCCAGATTGACAGGCTCGCTACTATTATATTTCTCTGAAGCCAGTATTATTCCGCGCGCAGCATCCTCTACATAGAGGAACTCTCTTGTTACATTCCCGGTTCCCCATACAGTGATCTGGTCTTTCCCCCCTTCCTTTGCATCGACGACTTTCCTGACAAGCGCAGGAATGACATGTGAAGACTCAGGGTCGAAATCATCGCGCGGTCCATAAAGGTTTGTTGGCAGCAGGAATATCGAATTGAATCCGTATTGCTTCCTGTACGCCTGTGATTGCACCAGCATCATCTTTTTTGCCAGCCCATAGGGCGCATTTGTTTCCTCCGGGTAGCCGTTCCACAGGTTATCTTCTTCAAATGGAACTGGAGTGAACTTGGGATAACAGCACACAGTCCCTATTGCAACGAATTTATCCACCCCGGCAAGCCTTGCTTCTTCCATTAACTGCGTTCCCATCATAATATTATCAAAAAATATTTCACCCGGATATGCTAAATTAAATCCGATTCCTCCTCCTTTAACTGCCATGTGGATCACTAAATCCTTATCTTTTACGGCATTCCTGCAATTTTCTCTAACTCTCAAATCGCAGGATCCGGATCGAGGCACAGTTATATCCGCCGCTCCCTTTTCTTTCAGCATATCCACCACATGGGAACCCAGAAATCCCGCACCTCCTGTTACCAGTATTTTTTTATCTGACCAGAACGACATTTAATGCACTCCATTATCTGAAATAATACTGCCAAAAATTTCAATTATATAATCCAGATCATCCTGCCCCAGATATTGGTGACATCCTATATAAAATGCATTTTTGCCAAGATATTCAGCGTTAGGCAGCATATTTTCGTATTCTTCTTTCATGTATTCGAATGCAGGCTGCTGTGTTGGGATACATCCAAACAGCGGTCTTGTCTCTATTCCCTTCTCTTCGAGTTTTTTTCGCAGTTTCTTTCTCGATAGTTTATCCGGGTTTTTTATAACTAATGGATATGCTATATAACTGACATCTTTATCAAATTTCGGCAGCTTCAACAAATAGGAATACTTCTCAAGACCTTCATTCAAATACTTAACATTATAACTTCTTCTTTCTTTTATCCAATCTTCTTTTTTTAATTGGGTTATTCCCAGCGCAGCCTGGAACTCCATTGTCTTAAAATTATATCCGATAAACTCATGAGTAAATCTCGGGTCAAAATCATCATCACCTTTGTAATTCGTTAGTTTTGGGCATTTTCCCAGTGACCTCTTACAAACAGGGCAATCGCACATCCTGCCATTTGCCTTGATTTTCCGTACCAATCGCACTATATCGGGATTATCAGTCGTTATCGCCCCCATCTCTCCCGCTTGGATATTATGCGCGATATAGAAGGAAAAACAGGAGAGAAGAGACATAGACCCCGTTTTTTTTCCTTTATAAACAGTCCCGTGCGCCTGTGATGAATCCTCAAATACCTGCAAACCATAAGTATTTCCGATTTTATTTATTACGTCCATGTCGCACGGATATCCCATCAAATGAACTGGCAGGATAAATGAATATTTTTCAATGCCATCTGCTCCCTCAAGATGCTCTTTTATTTTTTCCGGAGTTATTACAAATGTATCCATATCAACATCGATATATACAGGATTGAATCCTGTATTTACAAGCGCACCGCTCGTTGCAATGTAGGTTAGCGGCGTAGTAACAACATTTGTGCCATGCATAACATCGATGCTTTCATTATGAAGCATTGCCTTCATTCCGGCTATCAAAGCAGACGTCCCGGAATTTACAGATATGGAATATTTTGTTCCAATATATTCTGCAAAAAGTTTTTCAAATTCTCTAACCTTTGTATTCTCGGATATTCTTCCATTCTCAAGAACATCATTGATTGCTCTCTTCTCTTCCGCGCCGATTTTGAAGTCGCCAACGCTAATATGTTTCATATCTTTCCATTTTAGAATAATCTTTTAATATTTCCATGGAGCCAACCATTTATCAAGTTTCGTTTTAGTTCTTTCCCTGTCAACCATTCTGCTATTTTTATTGAAAATAAATCTCATGTCCATTTTTAGTCCGAATAAGTTTGATGTTTTGGGTAACGATTGCTTTACAAAATCAAATGCTATCACATTCATCTTCCGTTATTAATCCACACCCCACCATCTGTTCGGGAACTTCTTTTTTAATATTTCATCTCCTTCGCCAAAAGGCTCTAATCCGTACGCTCTCAGGTCAGCATCGACCATTATCTTAACCAGTTCTTTGAATTTAATTTCGGATTTCCATTTTAATTTTTTTATTGCCTTGTTCGAATCTGCGATCAATTCTTCAACTTCAGTGGGTCTGTAATATCTTGGATCGATTTTAATATATTCATCCCTGTCAAGACCCGCATAAGAAAACGCCTCATCAACGAACTCTCTGACTGAATGTGATTCACCAGTCCCTATAACAAAGTCTTCTGGTTTTTCATTCTGGAGCATCTTCCACATGAATGCAACATATTCAGGTGCATAACCCCAGTCCCTTCTGGCATCCAGGTTACCCAGAAAAAGGCTATCCTGTTTTTTCGACAGTATTGATGCTACAGCTCGAGTTATTTTCCTTGTAACAAATGTTTCTCCTCTCCGTGGGGATTCATGATTGAAAAGTATCCCGTTTGATGCAAAAATTCCGTATCCGTCACGGTAATTTGCAGCCATCCAGTATGCATAAACCTTGGCTGCTGCGTAGGGGCTTCGGGGAATGAAAGGAGTGGATTCACTTTGCGGTGGAAGTGAGGCTCCGAACATTTCACTGCTTGAAGCCTGGTAAAACTTTATGCTATTCCCGCTTCTCCTAATCGCTTCAAGTATCCTTGTAGCGCCAAGGGCTGTGATATTACCGGTGTATTCGGGAGCTTCAAAGCTAACCCTTACATGGCTTTGCGCACCTAAATGATACACCTCATCGGGTTTGATATTATAAATAACATTTGAAATTTGTTCCGAATCTGAAAGATCGCCGTAATACATGAACAGCTTTGCATCGGGCTTGTGAGGGTCAACATAAATATGGTCAACCCTGGAGGTATTGAATGTGCTTGCTCTCCTGATTATTCCATGTACTTCGTAACCTTTCGAGAGTAAAAACTCTGCAAGGTACGACCCATCCTGTCCCGTTATTCCGGTTATTAACGCTTTTTTTTTCAGATTTCCACTTCCTTACTTTTGTCTAATACTATAAAATAATCTATTTTATCACTGTCCCCACATGTATCTATCTTCTTGTTCAGTCTGGATAATATTCCTTAACGAGCCCCATCCATACACTACGAGTGTTACCCAGCACGCAGGCACATGGAACCACCATGCTCTATCCTGCTTCCTCCAATATCCCATAAGAACCTGAAAAACCAGAGGAACAACAGTCAGTGTATAAACTACAAACTTCATCATCTTGATTTTCCCCAGACTTCCCCAGGGATACTTCCTGAGCTTCAACTCTTTATAATAAGCATAGTCCTTAATCCTTCGCCTCTGCTTCTTGACAAAAGTAAAAACATCCCCTGAGAAAAGGTGTACGATCCCCACTTTGACTTTTGCGAACCTGTTCTTTTTCATAGTAATAAGTTCATAAACGATATCTATATCAAAAAGATAATCTCCTATAGAACAACCCAAAAGCGCATCTCTCCTCGCAAGGAACCCGTTAGCTCCTATGGTCGGAAGTTTCTTTTCATTAAGTTCGATCTGAAGATAATTTCCTTTATCCTCCACGACAACAGGCACCTCTGTCCACTTATCTGTTATCATGCACATCCTGTCATAATTCCCGAGGAACAGGCACAGCGGGTCATTCATCCCCAGCATAGCGCAGTACCTCGTGATATATCCGTCCTTCTCCCGATAAGTATAATAAAGCGGTTCGGTTCCTGCGATTTCCTGATAATTAAATGGTTCGGTCATTCGCAAAAGCCAGTCCTTCGAAGGAAGTATGTTGTCAGAATCTATAAGGGCTATAATGTCATTTTTTGCATGTTTCACACCAACGGCTTTTCCAGCTTCACCTGTTTTGAGAGGATTCGGATAAATTTTATCAGTATATCTTCCTGCTATCTCAGGTGTGCTGTCGGTCGAGCCGGCATCTGCAATTATAATTTCGACCTCACCCTGATATTCCTGATCTTTTATGGATTCAAGGCACATTCCCAGGGTTTTTGCGGAGTTGTAAGTGGGGATGACGATGGAGATGGAGGGAATTCTGTTATTCACATCTGGAATTTCTAATTTGCTCATAAACTTTGAATACAACCTTCTAACATATAATTGATAATTATCTATAGAGTGGCTCAGCTATCTCCTGCAAGACCTTTTCTCACAGCATTTGCTCAATAGAGCCTGGCAAGTAATGGTTTTATCGTTGGTTCCGGAATATTGCAAAATTTCGAAATTGCTGCGAGGAACATTTTCTCCTGCGCAAACCCCGTTGTCCAGTAGGGATCTTCGAAATCTTCCTTGCTCGACAATTCATTTATTATGAGCCTTATCTGCGCTTCAGATATCCTAAAACTCTTGCGGATCATGGCAAGGATGTTTATGTAATATCCTATTCTTTTTGGTGTGTCCGTGGAAATATTCTTGACCGCTCCACAGTGCACACAATATGGATGCACCTTAAGACCGTATTCCACTTCTCTTGATACGAAGGGCAACCATAACTTCTCTTTATTTCCACAGCTCTTATGTTCGCATTTCATTTTTCCTCATTCGAGAAATCCGAAAGATGACCGGTCACTGCACTCACGCCTCTTTTGATAAACCTAAGATCATCCGCATTTCTGATGGACAACAGCCTCCTAATTATGTATCCGGGCGTAATAAACACTCTGTATAGCTCCTGGGTTAACTCCTTTATCTCCTGTGCTGTCATCGGGCACTTCATAACAGGCTCACGCATATCGTATCTGTCCCAGTTATCGGTCAAAAGCCAGCCATTTTCTTTGCATTCCCTGAAAAGTGGAGTACCGGGATACGGTATAACGATAGTCGCCTGCAAAGTATCAGCCCAGCCTCTCTTGAAAATATCCCGGGCAAGTTTAACGGTTTTCAGGGCATCTGTTTTTGTTTCCCAGGGATAACCCATCATGACGGTAAGATGCGGTGCTAATCCCGCTTTCTTAGACATCCTGCAGGCGTTTGCGATATCCTCTACCTTTGTACCTTTGCTGATCCTTTCAAGGGTACTCTGGTTTGCAGATTCGACCCCGTATAGTATGAATTTGAATCCTGCTTTTCCCATAAGATCATATTCATCCTGCCCCAGGGCATTCACACGCATATTGCAGTGAATATTTATGAGTTTATCATAGCCGCGCTCTATCATTCCATTACAGAATTCATGAAGCCAGTTCCCTGCCTGAAAT
>CABMHZ010000094.1 GCA_902386115.1 uncultured archaeon
ATCAACGTCGGGGGTTCGCTGGAAGAGATGATAGAGAATGATATTAAGGCTGAAGATGAGGCGCTGGAACTGTATGCTGAGATCATCAAACTCGCTGGCAGCGAAGGGGATTCCACCACGAGGCTCCTGTTCGAGGAGATCATGTCCAATGAAGAGGAGCATAAGCATACTTTCACGATATTGCTGAAGTAAGTGCGTTCGTTCTATTGCCAGGGCAGGGCAATAATTGTGATGGCATAAATATGATGGATTTGCGCGGAATTATGGGTGTTGGTCAATTCGCGCCAATCTTCCCGGTCAATTTTATCGAAAAATCGGCGAGAACTAATGGTTCTATGAAAAGCATAAATACTACTAAATATAATGATACTATTTAGTAGTATAGTGAAGATATGAAGTTTTACAACAGAAAATATGAATTGGCCGAATTGGAGCGTGTTTCTGATCTATGCGGCAAATCAATGCATTTCACCATAATTTCCGGAAGAAGGAGAGTCGGAAAAACAGAGCTTGTTAAGAAATTTTGCTCGGATAAAGAGCATTATTACTTTTTTATAGGAAGAAAAAAGCCAACTCTTCTTCTGGAAGAGCTGTCTTTGATCGCAAAAACAAAGATCAATATCTTCCCGACTATAACAAAATTTGATGAATGGCTCGAATTCCTGCTTGCCAATGCAAATAAAGAAACTGTAATATTTTTTGATGAATTCCAGAACTTCAAATATGTTGATGAAAGCATTTTCTCGGATTTCCAGAAAATCTTCGACTGGTACAAAAACAAATTGCAACTCCACATAATAGTTGCCGGATCGCACATAACTTTAATGAATAAAATATTTTCTGACAGTAAGGAACCTCTTTTCGGAAGAGCAACTGAAAAATATGTATTAAAGCCGCTTTTATTCAGGGACGTTGCAGGAATGCTTGCGGAAATAAAAATAACCGATATCGAAGAGCAAATAAAATGGTATTCGATATTCGGAGGCATACCCAAGTATTACGTAATTGCAGAAGAACAGGGTCTGGAAGGGCAGGATATACTTTCTGCTCTTAAAATTCTGCTTCTTCGGGATTTTGCACCTCTAAAAGAGGAAGCAAAAAGCGTACTTACCGAAGAGTTCGGAAGCGAGCATGCATCATACTTTTCAATACTTGAAGCCGTTGCTCTGGGCAATTCCGAGATGACAACAATTGCAAATAAATCCGGGATAAATATAAAAAGCATAAGCAAATATCTCGCACTGCTTGCAAAAGATTTTGGATATCTCGATTATGAAGTTCCTGTAACCGAAGATAAGCCCTGGAAAAGCAAAAAAGGAAGGTATTTTTTAAGCGATAATTTTTTCAAATTCTGGTTCAGGTTCATATACAGGAACAGAAGCGATTATGAAATCGGCAATTATGACGCTATTATGGATAAGGTAAAACAGGATTTCGGCTCTCTAATAGGGAGAGAATTCGAAAAAATCTCGAAAGAATTTTTAATAGAGATGGACAAGAGCAAAAATTTACCGTTCCATTCCACAAAGATCGGCAAATGGTGGCATAAAGACGAAGAGATCGATATTGTTGCGTTAAATGAAGATAAAAACGAAATCCTTTTCTGCGAATGTAAATGGCAGAACCTGAGTAAAAAGGCAAGTATTGATATCCTCAATACGCTAAAAACAAAATCCGGGGCAGTTGACTGGCATGTAAATGACAGAAAGGAATATTTTGGACTGATCGCAAAACATGTTGAAAATAAAGAACAGCTTAAATCAGACGGTTATCTCGTATTTGACTTGCGCGATCTCTAAAATAGCTGATGCTCACCTGTGTATTTCCCTTTCTGACCCCGCCGCCCTCTGTATCTCAGCCCCCAGGCACTTGAGGATCTCATTCCTGAGCGCGTTCGCCTCAGGGCTCGTCCTCACCCTTGGGCGCGGGATATTCACATCAAATATCTCTTTTACAGCACCTGGTCCTGCTGACAAAACCACGACCCTGTCAGCAAGGTAAACAGCTTCATCCACGCTGTGGGTCACGAACAGCGCGCTGATATGTTCCTTCTCCCATATGCGCAAAAGTTCACCCTGCATCAGGTTCCTTGTCTGGGCATCCAGTGCGCCAAATGGCTCATCCATCAATAGCAGCTTCGGGGTGTTGGCATACGCCCGTGCAATACCCACACGCTGCTTCATGCCCCCCGAGAGTTCATGGGGATAATGGTTCTCAAAACCCTTCAATCCCACAAGGTCAATGTAATGCTGTGATATTCTTTCACGCTCATCTTTTTGCACTCCCTTCATTTCAGGACCGAACTCAATGTTGCCCTTCGCCGTGCGCCATGGAAATAAGACATATTCCTGGAACACGAAGCCGACCTCTTTATTCACGCCTTCTATCTTCTTATCGTCAAGAAATAATTCCCCCTCCGTAGGCGCATCAAGCCCCGCAGCCATGCGCAGGAGCGTGGTCTTGCCGCACCCGCTCGGACCGAGCAGGCATACGAACTCCCCATCCGCGACCTCAAGGTTCACGTCTGAGACCGCAAGATACCCGTTGAATTTCCGGGATACGCCTTTTAAGACTAATCTACCCATTTTACGAACCTCTTTTGCACGAGAAGTATGCTGATATTCATAATGTATCCCACGACCCCTATAACTATCATTCCCGCTACCATTTCAGCATACCGCCCGAGGTCGCCCATGTTCCAGATAAAATATCCAAGTCCTACGGGACTCTGGATAACCATCTCGGCTGCAACGATCGCCATCCACCCGACACCAAAACCGATACGAAGACCCGCGATTATAGAAGGAAAAGCCGACGGGATAAGGACTTTTGCCACAATCTGTGCTTCTGAAGCTCCAAGCGTCCTTGCTGCATCGATAATGCGTGCATCGGTTGACCTTACCCCGTATATCGTATTAAGGATGATTGGAAAAACCACACCGATGAACACGATGAAAATAGATCCGCCTGTAACCAGTATAAATATCGCAAGGGGTATCCATGCCATGGGAGGCATATTGCGCACTATCTCGATAATGGGATTCAGGATATTATGTATCAACCGCGAGTATCCTATCCCGATACCTACTGGAACGCCTATGATAAAAGCCAGCACGCCGCCCTGGACAACACGCACAAGACTTGCTTTTATATGATCGAAAATACCATATGTAAACCCCGGACCATATGTATGCGTGAACATCGATCCCACAAGAGCATACCAGGTTTCAAGAGGCGTGGGAAGATCTTTCATCTTCATGAAAGGAATATTGAATATCTGTTCTCTTGCAAGTAATACCAGGATATGCCACAAAATTACAAAACTTATGAGAGAAAGGATATTTATGACCAATCCTTTTCTCTCAGTATTGTTCTTCATCAATAACTTACCTTGAGACCTGCGTTATCCGCCGCCATCAGGAAAAGCACATGCTGGATGGTTCCTGGTCCTGGGTAACCGACGGTCTTTCCTTTCAGGTCTGCAAGTGATGTTATATTGCCTGCCACAACTATTATCGAGCCCTCATTATTCATTCCTGATATCACGCCCACGCGTGCATCATCCACGGAAAAATCATTACTGTTTATCCTGTGAATTATGACAGGTGGGATGCCAAGGCTGCCGATATCCACTGAATTAGTCTTGAAACCTTTCTGCATCTCGAATGCTCCGTTCTCGAACGGGGTACCCGGAGCCATGGTTATATTTATACCGACAGCCCTGAACCAGCCCTTCTGCCATCCAACATAGAACGGCAATTCGTGAATGTCATTCAAAAGGTAACCGTAGCGGATGGTCACAGTTTCTTTCAATGCTATGCTTGAAAGGTTATTCTCCCTGTTCTTAACCGCCCAGTCAACATACCTGTTCGTGATCAGGTGGTTCGCGTAATCCGAGGCGTTCTTATACCCCGACTGGTTCCATTTATTACTGTCGAAAATTTTGAAGTCCATTATCTTTGATATGAATGTCTCTGTTCCCGGGATGTTGGGAGAATATACGAATTGTACATCCTTCAGGCTCAATTCCGCTGCTGAACTATTGGTCATCCCTCCGAACGCCATTGAATAATTTATCAGGTCAGCATGATCAGGCGACCCGCTCTCCTTTGCGTTATTGATGTATTCAACCGACTTTAATTGTACCAGTGCCATGCGGTTCAATATATCATCAGCGTTCCGGGTATTGTTATACCAGTGATAATCGTATGCCACCACGCAACATGGATGTCCCTTCCAGATGTCTGCCGAATAAAACAGCGGCTTTCCATAACCTTTAGTGATCGCTATGGCAGGATACGGTTCCCAGCCAATGAAACCAGCAATTTCCCCTGTCCCGAGTCTCTGGATCATATCCTGCCCGCTCATTTTTACAAGGTTTATAGGCTGGTCAGGAGTTTTTTGCTGTTCAATGCATCCGGCAAAAAGCGCCGTTACAATAACGACTATAAGGGTTTTCGAAATATTATTCATGTTTTCCCTCTAAAAATTATATTATTATAAAATTCACGATTTCGGTATATAACGGTTTCCCAATCTACAGGATGATTTGCCCAAATGTATTAATAAACGATAGAATAATACTATTGTGATAAGAGGATAGCAAATGACCGCGGATGAATTAATAACGGCTGCAATCGAGTCTGATGAGGCTTTCATCAGGGAATTAGAAAGGACGATCAAAGAAGAACTTCGCACGACAGCCGCCGAATTCAGTGAAAAGTCAGGGATACCGGCGAGTACTATCTACAAGCTGTTATCAGGGAGCCGCGAACCTAACATAAAGACGCTAAGACAGATCGTGCGGGCGCTTCGCAGGATTGAAGGAACAGATAAACCCGAATTCATCGCAGTCATTGCTGCACGTCCGGTACTTGACTACATCACTGAAAAGAAGCTCAAGGTGCACGGTCGGCTCCTGACGATCAGGGAATACTCCGCAACATCCATGGAAGATGCCATTGTTGCAGCTATAAAGGCTGAGAGGGACGGGGCAAAAGCGCTGGTGTGCGCTCCTATCGTCAGCCCCACAGTTGAAAAGGTGCTTCGCATCCCGGTTACAACAATAATGCCAAGAGACAGCCTGATAGCGGCGATCGAATTAGCCGCAAAAAAAATGGGTTGATCACTTAACGTTCTGTATAAGCCGTATCATCTTACGGGATTCTTCCCCGCTGTTGATCTTTATAGTTTCAGGGTTTCCTGAAGCCGGCGTTATTACAATATCTTCAGCAGGAAGAACGCCCAGGACAATTATATCTGAACCTTTATCTGGCCATGAAGCTAACATTCCTTTGACCTTTATTGTAACGCCTTCAAAATCTATCAACCCCTCGTAGTTTTTCAGTTCAATCTCCTTGCCGCCTGAAAGCGTGGTTTTTGTAGAGTTGGTCTCATGAAAATCCTTGATATTGTTCTGCGATGCCATCTGCTCGATTTTGGAAGCCGTTATTTGATTCATAAGTTCTGATGGAAGTGAGATGCCAGCCGGAAGTACGAGGCGCACGGTGATTAGCTGGGATGTGAATTTTGAAGCGCTGGAAGCCTCACCGGGTGTAAGTTGAGTGAATTCTTGGACCTGGTTTGAAATATTTACGGCAAGCCCGTCATCCCTGTAGTTCATGGATGCCAGATTTATCCTGAACTTTACGCCTGCTACGGTCTGGGTCTGGCTCTGCATTTGTGGAACACCTGCGGCTGACCAACCCTCTTCATTCAAGACGTTATCCGCAACAATCGCAGGCCATGCTGCTTTTGTATCAAGGCACCCTGATGCGATCACGACAAGAAATAATAATATTCCTATTGTTTTCCTCATTCTGACACCGTTGTAGAATATATGTTATATAGTATTAATGATTTTTCTACCTGATAAAAATACTGCATGTATGAAGAGAAAAATAGAACAATTGAAAAAAGTTCTTAATGAGGCTTTACAGATAGATGAAAATGCTATTGCTGATAAAATAATATATAAAGGATATAAGTGTGTGCGATGCGCAAAGTGCTGCAAAGCAGAATCCGGTGACAATACCGTATCCATCTTTCCCTTTGAGATAAGACGTATCTCCGCGAAAAGTGGGCTTAAAAGGGGAAAGATAGCAATCCCAACGCCATCCGAAGACAGGGATGACGCAGGGAATATCCATACTTTCGAATGGATATTGGAGAAAAATGGGAATTGCATGTTCCTTGATAAGGATTTATGTAAAATTTACGGATGCAGACCGTATATTTGCAGCACATATCCTTTTTATTTGGTTGAGGGACACCTGATGGTCTCTGAATGCGAAGGACTTGGAAGCGCTATCAGTAAGAGGGAGGCTTTGAAAATGGCGGGGCTGCTAAAGAACCGATATATCACCGAAATTAAGGAGTCTATAGCACTTCTTGAAAAATTCCGGGGATTTATTCCATCAGGGAGAGGAGATATATGTGTCCATGACAGCGAAGGGGAACACTGGCTTTATATGAAAGATACTGACAAAATTTAATACTATTGCGGTAAGTCAGATATCATTAATATGGATAAACAAACAAAGCGGTATGCAATAACGATCAGGGGTAACGTACAGCATATTGGTTACCGGGGGATAATAGAGGGCACTGCCAGAAAAATGGAAATCAAGGGCTATGTTTTTAATGATACTGACAGCAGTGTCAATATAGTATGCGAAGGAGAGGCTGAGTATGTAAATAGTTTTCTAAATGTTTTGAAAGATTTTGCGCGGGCTGATATTGAAACTATTGAGAAAAAGGAGATTCAAGAGAACTTTCCGTTGCCAAAATTGTCCGGCAGGCTTGCTACTGACGAATACTATGAATTCAGCCGAAAATTCGATATAGGACTTGATTTCATTGCTGGAATAAAAACTGATACCGGCGAGATGAAAGGGACTCTTCGGGATGTTAATGCGGGTATTGGGGGCATGAAAGGGACTCTTCAAGATGTTAATGCAGGTATTGGGGACATGAAAGGGACTCTTCAGGATGTTAATGCGGGTATTGGGGACATGAAAGGGACTCTTCAAGATGTTAATGAAGGAATTGGGGAGATGAAAGGGTAACTTCAGGAAGTTAATAAAACAATGGG
>CABMHZ010000095.1 GCA_902386115.1 uncultured archaeon
AGAATCATGCACTATGATAAGAGGAGCATTGAATTTTGCATCAAGATCAACTTTCCAGTGAATGTTGACATAATGGCGCCCATACCACAGGAGCTGGGTTTCCATTTCTACATCAGTGTTCTGGATATCTGTGGACTGGTTCCTGTACCGGGAAGATATCTCGGTCATCTTATTAAGGAATTTTGAAAACTTCTCCTGGGGAGGTTGTGACGCCTGTATCAGCGGTTCAGCAGGGTTCGTATAATTTTCATAGTTCAATTGAAGGCTTGAATGAACAAGAAATGCACTGCTGATAACAAGGAAAATAACAACAGCAGCCCCGGCACCTGACCTGATGTTAAGCCTCGGCAGGATCTCGCCCAGATAAGCTGATGCGATCAAAATAAGAGGCAGCAGGGGGTTAAGCACCAGCCATGGGACTTTTTCCTGCACATATGAATATATGAAAAAGTTAGAAAGAGCCCAGAATACCAGGAATGCCATGAACCTGTTTTTGATATAAACAATCCCGATAATCCCTATGACAAGGAGCGGCAGGAAGACCAGGATAGACGACTGGACATAAGTTGCGGGTAAGAACTTTTCTGCCCATGGAAAATACTGTGCGATGATATACATCAAGTCCACAAACACCCAGTAGATTAGCAAAACTGCCAGAAACTTTTCTTTTTTCCTGTCCTGGCAGCCGTAATAGAACATTCCAAGTATCCCAAAAACCAGTACAGGCAGCTCATAAAGAGCGATGATGGGAAGATAGAAGTAGTACGGTCCTCCCATGCGCTGTATCCTGTGCATCTCGTACCAGTGGGAAAGCGCCTTTACTACGGCTTCTTTCATTCCCGTTATATTAAGGAGGTTTCCAGTATAGAACAGAGAGAAAACCACAAGGACGACAACGACCAGGAAAATCATTTCTGCAACAGGGATAATAAGTTCCTTATCCGGCTTTTTCAGCCTGCCTATCAAGCCTCTGTACCATCTTTCCCGGATAAAATACATGAAAAGGAACAGGCATATCAAAGCTATTATGATGTACGCGTTCTCTTTCAGGGCTGCGATGGATGAGATCGATATACCGCCAAGGGCAAGATAGAATATCCGTTCAATAGAATACCATGTTTTGATATCTTCGATGCCTTTCTTTAAAATATATAAAACTAGCAGGATCAAAAATAACAGGAGTATCGAAATAAATGTATATTCAATCGCTTTTGACTGGAAAGCATAATCAAATTTATAAACAACGATCAGTGCTGAAATTGCAATTCCTGCCATAAAACAAAGGTTCAATCTTGAACCTGACCTCCTGTCTTCATCAAATGCTTCTGCATATTTTACGGCGCATACGAGAATCAGCAGGGTAAAAAACGATATGAAAATGTCTTCCCTGTAGAACCTGGAATAATACAGGAACGAAGGCGATAATGCAAAAAAGAACGCGGCGATAACCATTCCTGCATTCCCGAGATATCGTCGTAGAGGCAACAGCAAAAATATCATCGATGCGCCGAAAATCGCAGGGAGCAGCCTGGAACTAAAAACAGTGTCTTTCAGGTGCCTGTACATTTCAGAAGTTGCATAGTACATGAACGGGCCATGGAAAGACGGGTCATATGAATATACGCCGTCGTTGAATAATTTGTATGTAAAATACCCGACTGCGGCTTCATCATGATGAAAGACCCTTTCGTCAAGATGATAAAGACGCAGGAAAAAAGCAATACAGATTATCAGGAAAAAACAAAGGTACAATGCAAAATCCTTTTTACTCATAAACATGTAAAATAGCTTAAACGTATTCATAGCATTTATGGTTGAAAGGAGACATGGTTGGGTCATGCCAGGTATAAGGGTAAAACTTTTCGCCAATCTAAGGGAATTCGCGGGAACAAAGGAACTGGAGGTGGAGGGCGGGACAGTTAGGGAAGTGCTGCAAAAACTCTGCCTGAAATTCCCGGGATTTGAAAAAATGATCTTCGATGAGGAAAAAATTAAACCCTATATTAATGTTTTTCTAAATGGAAAGAATATCCTGGAAAAAGGCGGGCTTGGGACAAGGCTGAAGAGGGATGACGAGATCGCAATATTTCCTCCAATCTCCGGAGGATGATGTTCCGGAAAAAACAAATGCAGATGAAGGCAGGCATGGGAACGATGTTGATGATCTTTTTCTTTTTTCATTTATCCTGCTGATGAAATCTTCAGTATTTTGAGTTATCAGCAGGATTTTTTTGAAAAAAACCGGTTGTTTTTCCGATTTAACTGCGCTCTTATCGATGGAGATAATTCCCACGTTCATGGCAAGATCTTTAAACCAATTATTCATTGTATGACTGTTGTGCCCTGGGCTACATTAAATTCGAACTGGCTGTCCGGAATGCCGGTATTGAATTTTACATCACTGTATTCCATTGAGATAATAGGTGTATTATTTTTATCGGATATTTCGATCATAAGAGGCATCCATGTCTCGCTGTCCACCAACATATTGGAATTCAGTTCCGTAAGTATTGAATCATTCTTTGGTGAAGCTTTGATCCGATAGACCGTCCTTCCATCAAGGGTTTCAGTTCCCAGATAAGTAATTTTTGTTTCGTTAAGAAATTCCCGTACGGATTTCACATAATTCAACTTAAAATCCTCTCCCGTTTTCTGCGCCGGCAGTTTAATCGTTGTATTTGTTTTCGGGTCATATGTCCAGGAAGTTGTACCATCGCTGACCATGAGACCGCCTGCCATCACGGCTGGCTCAAGATATTCGATCCTGATCTTATCCGGCATCTTGTTCATTATTTTCGCTTTTGCAGTCATGTTCTGTCCTCCGAATGAAGCCGTGAGCGTCATCGTGGCTGAAAAGTCCTTGATGCTTTCCTGTTTTTCTTTCATATTCTGTACGATCTGATCGGCGGACATTTCAGTAATGCAGCCGGAAAAAATAGCCAATAACATTACTGCAAGCACCACAATTCCCATTTTTTTAATCATATTTGATCCTCCTGTTTCTATTATTTTTATGCAAACAGCTTGAAATTACAATCGTTTTTCATCACATTGATAAACATTAATTTCTTTATAATGAATTATGACCCTATAAATACATAAGAAACGTAAATCGAATTACCATAATTCCCACGTGAAAGTCTCAATAAGTATAAAACTTCTAAAAACAATCGTGAACAACATGATACTATTCGATGATATCGGAAGCTACCCTCTGCCGAAAGATGTAAAAAAAGACAGGGTGCCCGAAGCTGTAATGAAAAAAGACCCGAAATTCCTCACAATCATTAAAGATGCGATGCGGCAGAAGATAGAAGCCGGAGTGGATGTGCCCACATATCCCCAGTTCCAGGACATGAACCAGCAGTTCCTCGGGATAATCAACGACGAGTCCATGGCCGAGGAGCCGCTTCTGGTACGTAAGGACAGGGCAAGGATAATGGAACTCGAAGCTATCGAGGAAGTCGGAGCTGAATATTATAAAAAAAATGAGAAGAAATTAAATATAAGGGTTTGCGTCACGGGTCCTGTTGAGCTGTATCAAAAGCAATTCGGGGGGACAGCATACACAGACGTTCTTAACAACTTTGCAGCCAGTATCGACAGGTTCATCAGCAATTCCATTGACAATGCTAAAAGCTTCAGGATTTCAACGATTTCGATAGATGAACCGAGCATAGGCATAAATCCCCAGATCATGTTCAATGACAGCGACCTGGAAGGTGCCCTTGAAAAGGCGGCAAAGACGGCATCTTCGCACAAAATAGACACCGAGATACATCTTCATTCACCCCTTCATTATAAGCTTGTATGCAATGTTCCATCCATTAGCGTTATTGGCGTGGAATCAGCAGCCAGCCCGTCATATCTTGACCTCATTGATAAAAAAGACCTTGAAAAGTCTGATAAATTCCTGAGAGTCGGGGTGGCACGTACAGATATTTTCAACATGTCATCAATACTTAATGAAAAATACGGGATCAATGTCTGGAAAGACCCTGCAAAACTTGAAGAGATCATCACTGTCATGGAAACTCCCCAGATCATAGAAAAACGCCTAAAAAAGGCGTATGCCCTTTTCGGGGACAGGATAAAATATGCTGGACCTGATTGCGGTCTGGGTTCGTGGCCAACGCAGGAAATGGCGTTCAGGCTGCTTAAAAATACAGGAATTGGAATAAAAGACTTAAAAAAATTATAAAGTTACTTTTTTTCTATTATTCTTTCCGCGAATTGGATCGAGCTGTTGTTTTTAAGGTACCCATAATTTTTCTTATTATCAGAAATCATATTGATATACTGGCGAATTTTTTCCTGTGGATTTATTTCATTCTCATTAATAGAACCGAACTTCCTGCAAAGGCGCTCTTTTTCAATTCTCTCTTTTATATCTTCCTCGATTACATTGATTTTGTTTAGTTTCATATAACTGATAAAGTCTTTATAATCTGTTTCCGTATAGGTTGGGAGATTGTCCAGGAAAGACTTGATTTGATTATCCACTATGCTGGCGTTTAGATCTAAAATGACCCTTTCAATTGATAAATTCTTAAGTGTTGCAGTAAGTTGATTTTTGTCTTGTTTGATACCTTTTTGCATCAGAATATTTGCAATTTCTGTTATGTCTGATTCATCCGGAATACCTTTCTCAAAAAATCTATACAGCTCTTCTTCGATTTTAGGTCCGGAAGATTTTATATCCTTTTTTATCGAACCAGATAATAATTGCATGAATATAGGTGAGAATTTTTCACATTCAATTAATTTTTGATGCAGTTCATTGCAAAAAGGCTTGGATCTGCTACTGCCATAAAGTATCGCAAGAGAAGGCTCTATTTCCGACACTAATTTTTCAACTTCTCTCTTTGATGGATTTTCTCCAGTTTTAAGCTTCTTTATTGCCTTTTCATAAACCTGAATGCCAGACTCACCAAAACTCTTTTGAATCTCATCTTTAACGAGTCCGAGATAATTTTTCCTTTCTTCTTTAGTCATTTTAATATCTTTTTCCATATTAACCAATTTATTAATATATTATTAACATTCTATATAACTATAGCATATTTCTTATCAGTCAAAAAAAATAAAAAAAGAAGACGATACTTTTTTATCGTCTTCTATTTACCTCTTCCAGATCTTTTGCAGTTGCTATGAGTATACTCTTAAACCCATTAATCATCACTGCAAGGTCGCCGATCTCATCATCGGACGAAGGTTTGATCTCTGCTGAGAAATCCCCTCCTGCTACTTTGGTAGTTGCTTCGACTATGTTTTTTAATGGATCCAGGATGTATTTATTTACGAGCAATACCACAGCCAGACAGATAACAATCGCGGATATTATGGAAATTATCAGTACCAACGAACTGCTTTCATTGACTGTGTTCTCAAGTGGAGTCAAATCTTTGACCACAAGCACTGTTCCAACAGCATTTCCTCCTGCATCGTATAACGGGAAGCCCCCGGTAACATAGGTATTTCCCCCGATTTTGAATTTATCCAGAGTTTCTCCCGCATCAGATACCTTGGATAGTTTATCCTCGGAATTGGATGCAAAGTTAGCTATGGATTCTGTGGTAGTATCTATCACAACATAATCCTTCAGGTCATCATAATTATCTCTCAGCCCCTGTGAATCCCTCATCGATTTCCAGGCATCATGTTGTATGAACTCTTTCTTGATGAAAATACCATATTCATTTCCAGTTTGTGTCTTCATTGATTTCAGGAAATGACCGATCTCTTCTCCTAATTCGATATAGCCAATGAGCTCAGTGCCATTATACCATGGATGGACGACCCTGAGAGCAAATGCTGTTGCGCCCAGTTCCAATCCGGAGCCAAACCCTTTGGTCTGGACTGATTTCTCAAATGTTTTCCTTGTGATATTATCGCCATACTGAGCTTTACTGTGAATTCGGATAAAGTTCGTGCCATTAGGGTAGTGGATATAAAAATGAGTTATCCCGAACTGATCTTTTTGTTGACTGTATATCGGTTGGGCATAATTATATACAGCTTCCCTATTATTAGTCAAATAAACATCTCTTAACTCCTTATTGGTTAAGAGAGCTTGCAGCGTGCTTGATAACATCTTTATGTCATTATCTTCAATATTATAAAAAATCTTTTTTGAAAGTTTTATATTATCATCGCTTACAGAACGCTGAATATTTTCCTGGGCATTCAAGAAAGAATAGTAAAACAAACCGGTAAGCAATGCCAAGCCTATGATAATTATTGGCAGTAATTTGAATTTAATACTTATTCTCATATTTTCTCCTAAATGCTAACTCCTAGTATAACAATTCCAAAATAACATAACAATATTTATTAGTAAAGAGCGCTAATATAATAATATGCCATTTTTAAGCCAGCGCTCGAAACTACAATTGACTGAAAAGGAAATCGAAAATCTAACAT
>CABMHZ010000096.1 GCA_902386115.1 uncultured archaeon
TATCCTGTGCAGCACGTAAAGAAGAGCGATGCTGTCCTTCCCGCCGCTTAGCGCAACCGCTATCCTGTCTCCCCGTTCAACCATCCTGAACTTGCGGATATCGCGCTTTATTTTTCTTTCGACATCCTCGATAAAATGCAGTTTACAGAGGTGGGCGTTTGAGTATTTCTGGAATATCACAGCGTTCCTGCTGCACCGCTGGCATTTCATATCAGGTTAAAATGCTATGCTTTTATAAATAATCACCCGGAAGATCAAATCCTTTTTCGATCTCGCACAGGGTTTTTGCAGCGGTTTCGTGGCTGATAAAAAGCTCATGTATTTCCTCGCGTGCACGACCACGCGCATATCCGTCGATATTCCACCTGACATCAGGATATTTTACGTTCCTTAAAATAAGCCCATGCGCATCCAGCGGTTCAAGCTTTTCTTTTATGGAGCCGTCGAGCATTTTCCTTAGCCATTCCTTATTTTTTTCACCCGTCCCAATCAGTTTCAGGGACGCGGCGATCTTCCTCACCATATGCTGCAGGAACCTGCCGGCTGCAATATCCAGATAAAACCAGTCGCCATCATTCCGGATGGAGATACTTTTTATCTCGCACAGCGTTGATTTATCCTTATCTTCATCTGCAAAATTCCTGAAATCATGCGTGCCCGGAAATATCGAGGCAGCATCCTTCATTTTTTCGATATCAAGCCCCTTTCCCCAGAACAGGTACCTGTATGCCCTCTCAACAGCCGACGTCCTGGCATTGAAATCCTTTCCCACTTCTGCCCATGCATACACCCATATCTGGTGAAGACCGCTGTTGACATTTCCCGGTTTTGCAAGTCCGGCGTCGCCGGTATCAAATGCTATCACCTGACCGAGCGCATGCACGCCCCTGTCAGTCCTTCCTGCTACGGAATACCGTGCTTTTGAAGGGTTCTTGAGCGCTCCGCAGTCCTTGAGAGATTTCAGGAGCTTTCCTTCAATCGTCGGGACACCGGGCTGTATCTGGTAGCCGTAATAATCTGTGCCCAGATAAGCGAACTTAAGCGCTATCCTCATATTATTTCCATGACCGCGGTGATGAGCTGTTTTTCCCTGCCATCAAAGTCGATCACTTCGACATAGCTAAATCCCGCATCAGTTAGCCATTCCCTGTACTGCGATTCTGTCCATGTTCCGCCTCTTTCCGTACTTGCAAGCATATTTACCGCGAACATCTCCGCAGACGGGCTACTTCCGCGAACGAAGTCTTCGATGGCTACTATCCCTGTATTTTTCACAAGTTTCCCGGCGCGCATTAAGAGCACCCGGTTCTCATCCTCGGAATAAATGTGTGTTATGTTGCCCATGAATACGATATCAAAAGTTTGTTCATTGAATTCTCTTACGAAGCCAACGTCTGTGAAATCACCTTTCATGAGTGTGAGGTCACTGACACCTGTCAGCCCAAAAGCACTGCTGACATGATCTATGGTCTCAGGCATGTCAAAGAGGACAGCTTTCAATCCCCTCTTCACAAAAGCTCTTGCGTATTTACCCGGTCCTCCTCCCAGGTCAAGAACACTAACCGCATCCTTCTTTCTCATCAGGCACTCATCGACAACTTTCTCAACCATTGCATCAGGTCTTGAAGCCATGGCATTCATGAATGCCGATATGCTCTCCGGCTTTTTTCTTCCAGGTTTTTCTCCTTTTATAATCAGTGGAAGTTCAAGCCATGCTTTCATTTTATTCATGAAATGCGGGAGGTAACCGCCTACATAGTCGTCGCCGCCTTCGATAAACAGCGGGCGCGCCCGGTCTGAGATGATATACATGCCTTTTTTCTTTTCCACATATCCCATCCCGCAGAGAGCCTCAAGCACGATGTAGATGGCGCGTCTGTCCGCGCTGAGTTCGCGGGTAAGTGTGTCTATATCCTTTCCCGTGGTAAGCGCTGAAAAGATACCGGTCTTCAGGGCTGAACCAATAAGTACGAGCTCATCTGCATCACCGATCGCCCTGTCAAAATCAAATTCGTCCATATCAGACATATTATCATCTCTCAAGATATAAGATTATCAGGTTTTACCAGTGCCTGAGCCTTAAGGGGTCGGAAAAAGGGCTCTTAACTCCCTGATCTCATCCTTTGACCTGCCTATGTATTCATGGAACTTTTTCCAGTGACCGAGAGCGATATCGAATTTCTCTTTTTCAAAAGGTATTGAGAACTCTTCATCCACCCATATTTTGCCATAACCTTTTTCCCGAAAATCTTCAAGAAGTTCTATTTCATAGGAAGGGCTCCCGAATAATTTGATAGCTGGTCGAACTCTTATGATTTTTCCGACAAATAAACCGGTGTAATTTACTGCTACCTGATACCCCATTATTATGTCATTATATTTATATTTACTTGGCATCGTCTATCTTTAATTTTTGGTTGTTGGAAACCCATATCTTCTTTTTGTCTAATCTATTATATATATTAAATGTACTTGTGGGATCAGACCGTTAAGCATGTGAAGAATTAAATCAGTTTAAGTTCAATCACACATGTGATGTAATGTCCCTTTCCGAACTAATAATCCAGAAAATCAGACAGCAAGGTCCCATATCTTTTCGCGATTTCATGGAGCTTGCGCTCTATTACCCAGGACTTGGATACTATACTTCGGACAAGTTCAAGATAGGAAAAAAAGGAGACTACTACACAAGCCCGAACCTGACTCCTGCCTTTGGCGAGATGCTGGGAAAACAGATCGAAGAGATGTGGCGCATCATGGGTGAAAAAGAGTTTACGATAGTTGAGATGGGAGCTGGCACCGGGCTTCTGTCAATGGATGTTATCGAGTACCTGAAAAGAAATCCTGGGATTTTTTCAAGTGTTGATTACTGCATTGTTGAAAAAAGCCCGGCTCTGCAAAAAAAGCAGCAGGAGCGGCTGGGCGGGAACGCCAGGTGGTGCGGCAGTATTCATGAGCTTTCAGGGATGACAGGATGCGTGTTCTCCAATGAGCTTGTGGATGCTTTTCCTGTTCACCAGGTAGTTATGGAAAAACAACTTATGGAAGTCTTTGTGGATTTTAAGGACGGTTTTGTGGAGATACTGAACCCGGCGTCAGATGAAATTAAAGATTACTTTACCGGACTTGGAGTTGTTCTTCCTGAAGGGTACAGGACAGAGGCGAACCTTGATGCAGTAAAATGGATCCAGGAACTTGGCTCGATAATTAAGAAAGGATTTGTCATCACGATAGATTACGGTTATCCGTCTTCTGAAATTTACCAGGAATACAGGAACAGGGGGACTCTCATGTGTTATCACAACCACGTTGCAGGTGAAGACCCGTACAGGCACATAGGAGAACAGGATATCACGTCGCATGTAAATTTCTCGGCGCTTTCTCACTGGGGAAAAATGAATGGGCTTGAGCCGTGTGGTTTCACAGACCAGGCGCATTTCCTGATGAGCCTCGGGATCGATGAATACCTGAAAAATGAGCGGGAAAAAGATCCTGTGAACTACTGGAAAAAAATGCTTCCCGTAAAAACGCTGTTGATGGAAATGGGTGAAACTTTTAAAATACTCGTACAGAAAAAAAGAGTGGAATGCAACAACGGACTTTCATGCCTGATGTTGCAGAGCCGCTGGAAAATATGAAACAGTTTATCTCTTCTTTGATCTTGCTTTGACCGCTTTCTTCGGTTTAGCCCTGACCGTTCTCTTTGGTCTGGCTTTGACCACTTTCTTCGGCTTAGCCTTGACTACTTTCTTTGCTATGGCTTTGACCGCTCTCTTTGGTTTAGCCCTCGCCACTTTCTTCGGTTTTGCTCTGACCGTCTTTCTTGCTTTTGTTTTAACAGCTGTCCCGAGTTTAACTCCGAAGCTTTTCATAACTTTCGGTCTCTCATTCCACCACGATGCTGCGGTGGCCAAACCCATTGTTCTGCTTGCCATATATTTTTCCTCCATATATTCTATATAATTATTGTTATACGTAATAAGATTTATACATATCGGTCAAAAAATTTAACTATCTTGAAATGGATAGATAATTGTGGACGAAAAAATTTCCGGGATAATAGAACTGCTGGAAAAAGAATACCCTGATGTGAGGATAGCTCTGGTGCACTCAAATCCCTTTGAACTGCTCATCGCTACCATTCTCTCAGCACAATGCACTGACAAACGCGTGAACGATGTAACAAAAGAATTATTCAAAAAATACACGTCGCCGCATGATTATATTAAAACATCGCAGGAAGAACTTGAGAAGGACATATACTCCACCGGATTCTACAGGAACAAGGCAAAGAACATAAAAAAATTATGTGAAATCCTCGTTAATGATTTTAACGGAAAAGTCCCTGATACGATGGAAGAACTTCTCACGCTTCCAGGGGTGGCACGGAAAACTGCCAATATCGTACTGTCATCCGCATTCGGAAAAGTTGAGGGAATAGCTGTAGATACACATGTAAAAAGACTTTCATACCGGCTCGGGCTTACAGAAAATACCGACCCTGATAAAATAGAAAAAGACCTGATGGGACTTATTCCGAAAAAAAAGTGGGATGTTTTTTCGCTGCTTCTGATTCAACACGGGCGAAACATCTGCATGGCAAAAAAACCCCTGTGCATCAGGTGTGTTTTGAATAAGATCTGCCCGTCGGCATTTACCTTCGGGTGATATATGCCGCTTGAAGAATACAGGAAATTAAGGGATTTTTCAAAATCCCCTGAACCTGAAAAAAGTGATAACAAGAACGCAGATAATATCTTTGTTGTCCACGAGCACAAAGGTATGCACCTGCATTACGACCTGCGGCTTTCAATCAGGGGAGTGCTGCGGTCATGGGCAGTGCCGAAGGAGCCTCCTGAAAAGGAAGGCATAAAGCGCCTTGCTATTCAGACAGAAGACCATCCTCTTGAATATGCTGATTTTGAAGGGACAATTCCAGATGGGGCATACGGTGCAGGCACTGTGAGAATCTGGGATAACGGAGAGTTCAGGATAGAAGAGGAAAAGGACGACCGGTTGCTTTTTGAACTGAATGGAAAAAAGCTGTCAGGCAGGTATGCATTGATAAAAACAAAATTCAGAGGAAAAGACTCCTGGCTTTTTTTCAAGAGGAAATAAACAGAGTGCAACAAGTATTATTTCCGATATGGCAGAAATAAAATTATTAAAACCAGATGTGGAAGGAACAATACAGGCAATTCCAGGTACAACCAAGGATATATATATATACAGGTCGTAATAGGTCACCATCAGTTGGCTTAACAGGTAACTAATAGAGTTTGGGTACATCCCCTCTGTGTGTGCTTTTTTAGGTTGATTGATTAATCGAACAGAGGGAAAACATTGTTTAATGAAGGACAAGATAAAAACGCTCCTGTCTCAACCGGCGCTGTCCACGATGTAACTATCGAGGGCATAGCCAGAGAGGGAGATGGAATCGCGAGAATCCAGGGATTTGTAATTTTTGTGCCCGGAACTAAAGTCGGAGACCATGTCAAGATAAAAATCGAGAAGGTCTTGCGAAAGTTCGCGATTGCAGCCCTTGAGACAACTTAACTTTAAGGAGATAAATAAAATGAGCGACGATAGAAGAGGCGGCGGCGGATTCCGTGGAGGAAGAGGCGGCGGTTTCAGCGGACCAAGAGAAATGCACAAGGCAACCTGTGCTGACTGCGGTCAGGAAACTGAAGTACCTTTCCAGCCATCCGGCGACAGACCTGTATATTGCAGGGAATGCTACCAGAAACATAAACCGAAGAGATACTAATTTTTTTCCAATATCTCATTAGCTATTCCAAAGATAGGGCACAACAGTGCCCTTAAATTTTTATTTTGTATTTTTTTGCTTACTTTTTGAATTCAACAAATCCTTGCATCCACAACTACATGCCATACCCCGGGTGAGTATTTCTTGATCCTGCGCACTTCGATGATCTCAGCTTTTCGCCCCAGCTTTTCCGCAGCTTCAACTAACCTCTCAACAGGTCGCTGCTCCACGGCTTCAGGCACTGCCTCATGGTAATGAAGAACCCCGCCAGGCACAAGGGCGCGGATGCCGTGCTCAAGATATGGATGCGCATCCAGGTATCCCATAATGACCCGGTCTGCGATGCCGCGCGGGGTGACAAGCGCGCAGTCCCCTTCAATGGGTTCAATAATATCCCCGACTTTGTTTATCCTGATATTTTCCTTCAGGTAACCGGATGAAACAGGATTTATCTCTATCGCGAATATCTTCCGCGGCTTTCCATGCACAGCCATTGGAATAGAGAAATACACGATACCTGCGAACATATCAACCACGACCTCGCCTTTGCCCAGTCCGCTCATCCGTTTTCTTTCGGCAAGGTTGCCCTGCGAGTACATTATCTGCATTGCATCAAGCCTGAACTGGCATCCGTTCTCCCTGTGAGTGGTCTCCGTGTTTTCCCCTGCTACGATTTCCCGCTCCGGTTGCCTCATCTGACCGCTGATACCCCTGTCAAGAAGCACAGTCATGCATCCGGGGTACATGGATAAAAGAGCCTTTGCGATATCGTTTTTCCATATCTCAATTTCTTCACGCAGATTTATGATTATCACATCACCGAGGATCTGCCACCCGGAAGGCAGCAGTTTTTTCTCGTTTTCCGGCATATCAAGAATTGTGCCAAGTGTTTTCTTCGGGATGTAGAACTCGGGTTTTTCCTGTTCGAAAGCGAACCCGCTCCTGGAATCCGTAACCGGGATCTCAATAAAGCCGTCCCTCTTAACTATCTTTCTTGACCTGTCAAGCGCACCATCTGAAAGAAGTTCCAGCCTTGTGGTTTCAGCTTCTTCTTCACTGACGCGTACAGCCTTCATGAATTTCTGACAATATACAATATATCGCTCAGTATGGAACTTGCAGTCTCGATAGAGCCTGCGCCCTTTCCGCTGATGGTTATCCTTCCAGCCAGGTCTGTCAGTATTGAAGCCACGTTCAGAGTACCGCCCACAGCAAGAGGATGCTTTTTCGGTACAAGCCTCGGCGCCACGGTCAGCGTTCCGTTCCCTGCTTCGCAGATGAGCTTAACAACATAGTTATTCTTGCTTGCAAGCTCAAGCGCTTCCGGCGTTATCTTCGTGATGCCTGTCACTTCAACGTCGCGATAAGTGGCAGCCTGCCCGAAAACCGAGTTCGCAAGAATTACCAGCTTGCAGGCAGAATCAATGCCCTCAACGTCGTATGTCGGGTCTGTCTCTGCTATCCCCAGTTCCTGCGCCTCTTTCAGCGCAAGCTCATACGTCAGCCTCTCTTCAGCCATCCGGGTAAGAATGTAATTGGTCGTGCCGTTGAGTATGCCTTCTATCCCCATCACGCGGTTCCCTGCCAGCGATTCATGGATCAGGTTGAATATCGGGACTGCACCGCCCACCGTTGCTTCGTACCTGAAAATTACGCCGTTATCCTCTGCCGACTCCTTTAACTGCGAGAAATACAGAGCCAGGGGACCTTTGTTTGAAGTGATAACGTGCTTTCCCGAATCAAAAGCGCCAAGCATATTGCTTAAACCCGGTTCACCGTCCTTGATGTTGGTGGGCGTTGCTTCAACCACTATTTCATGTTCCACATCGCGGATGATATCAAGCGCACCCTCATTGCCTTTTGCGATAGTGCCTTTTTGTTTTTTCCTGGCAAGTGCGCTTTTGAGGTCGATCCCGTCAACATTTATCTCACTGCCCTTTGAATCCGAGATGCCAATGACACGAAGGTCAATTCCCTGTTTATGAAGGATCTCTTTTTTTGACAGGATAGTACGCGCTACTCCCTGACCAACGGCGCCGAACCCGATTATGGATAATCTTATGGTCTTCATACAACCTCCGAGTTAAGCCTGATGGGTTCGATCATGAGCAGTTCCTTTTTAGCAGCCACTTCGCGCAATATTTCAAGCGACTTTTTCAATTCCCTCTCGCCAACTGCATTGATAACAAGGTAAGCTGATGATGTTCTCTCTATCGCAGGCATTGAAAGCGACAGGTCAACGACTTCAGCAAAGCCGGTGGAATCTATTTTGTCAATTGTATCGCCGATGTCGGAATGAATAATATGACCTATGAGTATCACAGAAACAGAAGACCTCAGCCTTTCCTCTCCTACCCTTGCTACCCCGACGCCGCTGTTTTCAAGCCTTTTTATGAGTTCATCAAGAACGCCCTGGTCGATCTCGAACCTTATCTGCACAGGGATGGTTCCCCTCGGGGTCTTCTCTTCATGCTGGTGAACAACGCTCATGATATTCCCGTGAAGCTCTGATATCGGGGCGAGAGCTAAAACAAGCTGCCCAGGTATATCCTTGAGTTCAAGGGTCATGGAGACGATCATAGCCTTCACTATGTTCAGGTGAGTAATAAGTTTATTTGGAGGCTCTCAACCGTTTATATCCCGCCAGGCAAGCAGTCCTCCCGCCGCGACTATCGCACCGCCAAGCAGTACAACGTAAAGCCCGTAACCTATGCCCGAATACATCGTGGCATCCATAAATTTCCCGGAGAACGAGCCTATACTATTGAGGTTCACTATACCTCCGCCTATTATCAGAAGCCCGCATGCCAGCATGGCTAAACTCTGCAATTTGTCCTTGAGGAGAAAAGCAACAACAATACTTACAATTCCAAGAGCAAGCACGCCTATTCCCTGGAATTCCCAATTTGCATTTCCGCTCACAAGCCCCAGGAGCATACCTTCGCCGTTCTTCCATCCAAGACCGTTAACAGAGATGCTGGATGATCCCAGCATTCCTGCATTCACGCTGGCTGAGTACCAGGGGAGAAAGACGCTGATTAACGATAATATGCCGCCTGCAATGCCCAGATTTCTGGCATCAGTAAATATGTTTTTCGAAACCATATTATGTTTGCTGGATTTAATACTATAAATCAATTTCGTTGAGAAATGAAATGTATTTTTGTTACTACAGCATGTGATTTAACAGTTCGGACTTGCAGATAATATTGAAAAAGCAATGCGGGAAAGACGAAAAGTAAAATTAACCCATCCGAATTCCAATGACCTACGATCCGCGAGCAGCCAGCATTTCCTTATCTGTAAGGCTTCTGATATCGATACCTTTCATGGCTCCTCCCAGCCCTTTTGAAATACGGGCAAGCTCGACAGGATTATCGAAATTATTCACTGCCTCAACTATTGCCGAAGCCATCTTCTCTGGGTTCTCTGCCTTGAATATCCCTGAACCAACAAATACGCCGTCCGCTCCAAGTTTCATCATGAGCGCAGCATCAGCGGGTGTGGCTATGCCTCCTGCAGCGAAATTGACGACAGGAAGTCTCTGGAGTTGGGCTACCTCTTTTACAAGCTCTACCGGCGCTTCGATCTTCCGCGCCGCGGCTGTCAGTTCGCCCTGGCTTTTTCCCTTTAGCTCGCGTATGGCGCCGGTGATCGCCCTCATATGCCGCACGGCTTCCTTCACGTCGCCTGTGCCGGCTTCTCCCTTTGTCCGTATCATCGCTGCGCCTTCGTTTATCCTGCGAAGCGCTTCGCCCAGGTCGCGCGCGCCGCATACGAATGGTATCGTGAATTTTGTCTTTTCGATATGGAACATCTCATCTGCCGGGGTAAGTACTTCGGACTCATCCACCATGTCAACGCCCAGCGCTTCAAGGATCTGCGCCTCAACGAAATGACCTATCCTTGCTTTAGCCATGACAGGTATCGTTACGGATTCCATTATGGCTTCAATAATAACCGGGTCTGCCATCCGTGCAACCCCGCCTGCTTTCCTTATGTCCGCAGGCACTTGGTGGAGCGCCATTACAGCCACCGCGCCTGCTCTTTCCGCTATCAGAGCCTCTTCAGGTGTGGTGACATCCATTATGACCCCGCCCTTCTGCATGCTGGCGAAGCCGCGCTTAATAAGTTCCGTGCCGTGTCTGAGTTTTTCAAGCTGCATAAATGTGATTCATCCTTATTATGTGAGATATTATACTTTTCCCCAAAATTCCGGTAATTTTGATATCCTACATTCTCTTTACTCCGACCCTGCCGCCGTTCTCTGCAAGTGCGAAACCGAGCTTTTTAAGGCATCCGGCAGCGCGCCCTTTGCCGTGAAGCAGCACTTCGGCAAGGTCAGCTACCTCATCTACGTCCGTGCTGAGGTTAAATGAGTCAAAGACCTCAACCGAAAGACCGTCCTTTTGCGCAATTTCGATATGTTTCAGGAAACTTGCGCCGTAATAATCCACATGGAACCGTGAAGGGTCGCGGATAAATATGGCATTCGTCCCTCCCATCCTCCCTGGCGCGATGGCAATATCCGACTCGCATGAAGTGATGTCCCTGATGTTCTTGACTGAAACAAGGGGGATGTCTGCCATGATTATCAGTACCGGTTCGTCCAGGGAATGCGAAGACATCTTTCCGAGGTATTCGTTCAGGGCTTCGTTAAGACCTGAATCTGCCAGTACGATATTTGCCCCTTCAAGATCAATTATCGAAGTTGAGAGTACATCCACGACATCAAAGCATCCTGAACGCACAAGGGTCGCCGCAACGTCCGAGAGCATAGCCATCGCGAATTCCTCCCGTTCTTTATCCGTGAGAAGCGCGGACAGCCTTGATTTGGCATTGCTTTTCTTAAATGGTATGACCGCTCTCATATCCCACATGAAACATGGTATATCAATAAAAAGCTTTGGAAATGTGTCAAGAATTGGAATTTGTTTTTGCAACGGTCTCTGCGCCTCTGAGTCTCAGTGGCTCCAGAAAACACTTGCCACTGAGGCACAGAGAGCACTGAGATTTGAATGTTTGGGGGATTTTTAGGAGCTTACCAAAAAATCACTATCAATAGTCGTTATTCATTACTTTTTAGCGAAATTAGTTTAAAACATAATATAAAATATAGTTAATTTTATAGGCACAAAACCTATTAACCCTGAAAGCATTAGAAACGCCGAGGCTTTGACCATGAAAGAAATACTCGAGATACTGGAAAGCAATCCGAGAATAGAACCCGGAGAAATAGCGGCCATGATAGGAATCACGGAAGCGCAGGTTGCCTCAAAGATAAAAGAGATGGAGAAAAAGGGGATAATCCGCAAGTATAAGACCGTGATAGACTGGGAAAAAGCGGGAGAAGAGTACGTTTATGCCATAATCGAGATAAAAGTCGCCCTGCGTTCAAGGACAGGGTACGACGCCATAGCCGAACGGATAGCCAAATTCCCTGAAGTAAGGTCAGTCAGGCTCATCTCAGGAGGTCACGACCTGTCGCTCACAGTGCGCGGACGGTCGATGAAGGAAGTAGCTTTTTTCGTGGCGGAAAAAATTGCCACGCTTGAGCAGGTGCAGGGGACTGTAACGCATTTTGTGCTTCGGACGTACAAGGAGGATGGAGATGTCCTATTCGAGAAAGAGCGCCCAGAACGCCTTGCTGTATCCCCGTGAAGTCATGCCTGAAAAGTTCGTGGCAGAAAAAGTAAGGCAGATACCGCCATCAGGGATAAGAAAATTTTTTGACCTTGTGCTTGAGATGGAAGGTGTTATCTCACTCGGTGTCGGCGAGCCGGACTTCGTTACGCCCTGGCATATCCGAGAGGCCTGCATTTACTCGCTTGAAAAGGGTGCCACTTCATACACATCCAATTATGGTCTCCTTGAATTGAGGGAATTGATTTCGAAGTGCTACAGGAAAGAGCACAGTGTCGATTATGACCCGAAAAATGAGATACTCGTCACCACCGGCGTGAGCGAAGCCGCGGACCTGGCTTTCAGGGCGATAATCAATCCGGGGGACGAGGTAATTGTACCGGAGCCGAGTTACGTTTCGTATAAGCCCAGCGTTTCCCTTGCAGGCGGGACGCCGGTACCTGTCCCGACATATCAGGAAGACGAGTTCAGGGTGACCGCCGAGCAGATAAATAAGAGCATAACGAAAAAGACAAAGGCTCTTGTCCTCAGCTACCCCAACAATCCCACAGGCGCGGTCATGAGAAAAAGCGACCTTGAGGAGATAGCCGATGTCGTGACCGAGAACGATATTGCCGTGATCTCGGACGAAGTTTATGGCAAACTGACATACAATGGCGCACATACCTGTTTTTCCTCACTTCCCGGGATGACAGAAAGAAGCATTATCCTTAACGGTTTCTCTAAATCTCATGCCATGACAGGGCTTCGCCTGGGCTACGCCGTTGGAAGCGCTGCGCTTATTTCTGCCATGACAAAAATACACCAGTATGCCATGCTCTGCGCCCCGATAACAGCCCAGATGGGCGGGATAGAGGCGCTAAAGAACGGGGATGGCGAAGTGCAGAAGATGGTCAGGGAATACGACAGGAGGCGGCGCCTTGTGGTGAGCGGTCTGAATAAGATGGGGCTTGACTGCTTTGAGCCGAGGGGGGCATTTTACGCATTCCCGAGCATCAAAAGTACAGGATTGTCATCCGGGGAATTCGCGGAAAGGCTGCTTAAAGAGCAAAAAGTGGCGGTTGTGCCTGGCGACGTGTTCGGGGAATGCGGCGAAGGGTATCTGCGCTGCTCCTATGCGACATCGCGCGAACAATTGCTCGAGGCGCTTGCACGGATCGAGGCTTTACTGGATTCACTTTAAGGGTTTTTTCAGGAAACAGGACTTTTATAGACGGATTTACTTATTTTAGAGACAAAATGTACTTTAAAATATTATTAGACAGTAAGAATGTTTATATCCAAAAAAGAATTTAATATGTATAAGGCAACACGCCGATTAACAGAGGTGAAATTATGAGATTGAAAATGATGACCCTGGCAGGTACAATTCTGTTAGTGCTGGCTTTTACCATAGGTATAGCCGGTGCTGCAAACCAGAATGCCACGGACAATGGGACAACGACGGTAACAATTACTGAAAACCCGACTGAAAAATTGCCTGTTCCGGCGGCAGATGATAATATTTCAGATGAGGGCATTTTCGGCCCCGGAAGTGCTTTGTACGGTTTACAGATAGCATTTGATAATATAGGCGAAATATTTACTTTCAATGCGAGTGAAAAACTTGGAAAACAGGTATCCAATGCAAGAAAAAGAATAGCCGAAGCAAGATATGCGTTAAAAAGGAATGATACTGAAGCTGCAGACAAAGCCCTTGCCGAGTACGATGCGAAAATCAGGGATATTAATGATACTATGTCCGGACTTTCCAGGAATGATACCGGGCTCATCAATGCGCGGGAGATGATCCTGAAACACCAGCTTATTCTGGAAAATCTCAGTATCTCAAACCCTGATAATAAAGGACTCGAGAGAGCTTACAATAACAGCCGTGAGCTTCAATCCAAGTTTGAATCAAAGCTCGAGGAAAGACCTGACCTCAATATTACAAGAAGAGAACGGGATATTGCAACGGGCAAAAAACCAGAAGTAACCCCAACAGTCGAGAGACCTGAAAAGGGAGAAAAAAAATAGAGGTGATGATCTCACCTTTATTTTCTTTTTTGTCAATCTATTTGTTAGCTCGACTTCACAATATCATTCGGGTGGGCAAGGAGGTCATTGACATAGACCTGTTTTCCTGTCCGTGTCATGTATAATCTGACCCACCAGACCGTAATGAGCGGATACAGGATACCTGCATAAATTATCAAACTTATAAACATCCAGATAATCTTGATCACCGGGATCAGGTTCATGATCTGGTCAATTATCGCAAAACCAAAAGCCACACCCACCGTGACAAGAATGAGAAGGATCACATCGAACTTGTTTTTTTTGAAAAAGCCAATGCCTGCAAGTATCGCGTCAACAGGACCGAGTGACTCTATCACGAGGGCGTAACTGACTGCTGCAAGTGAAACGCTGAGTATCAATAAATAGACCAGCATCAGAAGCCCGCCTATCAGCAGCAGACCCACGCTTGCTAAAGGATTGTTCATATCCAGGCTCTTAATTCCCGGAACAATGAATACAATACCTGCAAGCGTAACAAGAAAAATCATGATATCTGCAAGGAACAGGTTCAGGACGTTCTTTTTCCCGGCTTCCATCATTGTGGAAAGCTCGGATTTGCCTGTCTCTGCCGCCTGTCTTGCCATTCCGATCGCCCCTGCTGTGAAGAAAGACGATATTAACAGGATGATAAAAACGGCTGCAAAGACCAGGATGGCGATCTCCGCAATGTGCCTTGACGCTATTGAAACGATGGAGAGGATGAGGGCTTCAGGAGCGCGAATATTCCTGAGAGATGAAATTTCAGAGCCAAATATGAGCACAACCCCGATAATAAGAAAGATCGCAATTACTATCCACGATATAATTGAATTGAGTATAAAAGGAATACAAATATTGAGGTTCTTTGTGTATGTTTCAATGCCATTCGTTATAATTTTGCCAATTTCTTCCGCCATTTTCAACCACCTTCATTATTAAATTTATTTAATCAGTTATCAATTTAACTATTCCATTACAGCTATTTAAGGAATATTATTACCAGTACCATCAGCACTATCGCAAGTATTATGGCTATCAGTGCTGACCGCTTATCCGAGCCAAAAACAACAGGAACGGGACCTATCATTATTACCCCGCCTGTTTTAACATTTGCATTCTCATCGCGATTAGCGCTTACTTTAACAGAGCGTGTTATTCCCCAGAACACTAATATGAACACACCCATCATGATCAATATTATCCCCAGCATTATCAGTAACGTTTCAGGCATATTTCCTCCTTAACATGAAAAACACGAGCATCATGGCAAGACCGGTAACCATCGCAATTACAGTTATCTCAGGCGAGGTGCCAAAGGCTATGGGTACAGGTCCTATCATAATCAGTCCGCCAAAATCCACCTTCCCGGCAGATAAAAGCGAAGCCATGAAAAGCAGCGCGAATCCTGCAAGTATCAAAGTGAACCCAAGTTTGATCATATCTGTCATAAACTTCTTGTTTTTACGATATCCCCTTCTATATCTTCTATTTCAGTTATATAAATCTCTGCTATCTCCCGCGCAAGGGGTTTCCAGTCTGTTATCCCGAGGTCGGAGAGCGCAGCAGTCCTGACTTCCGGCGGCGTCCCGTCTGTCGTGATGTTTATTCCGCAGTGTATTTTCTCACTCGTTACGCCTGCCGTGGCTATGCTTACCGTGAGTTTCCCGTTATCGATAAAAAGATCATCGCCATGCCTTGTGGTCTGGATGCCCTGACTCATGAGGACATCCCTGACGCAGACAATAAGGAGGCGCTGCATGTAGTAGGCAAGCCGCATGCTGGCGGGTGAATCGAATCGTTCTACGATGATGTGGATAAGGTCATCGCCCCGGATTGTCTTTCCTGCTTTTTTGTCTTCAAGGTCTTTCATATTATCAAAAGTTACATCCATCGGTCCGTGGAAGATCACCATTGAATCGCCTTTTATTCCCATGCTGTAAGCCCAGAGCGGGGAAATTTGTGAGCCGTCGTATTTTATTTTGTCAGGCAGGATTCGGGAGATCATGGATTTTTATCCTATTTCATTCAGGTTATCGTTTTAAAATAATATTACTACCACTTGAGCATATTTCCCTTTATAACTTTTTATTAACGGAATCTGAAAATAAACCGCATATAAGCGTACTATTAATACTTTCGGTTAAGAGATTAATAGAAGATCTTAGTCTAATTAAAAGGGGGACATTCCGCTGTCCCCCTTAAACCCCCTTTCGGTTAATCGTCTGCGGGCGACACCCGGCGA
>CABMHZ010000097.1 GCA_902386115.1 uncultured archaeon
CAATACAGGTGATAATTTTTCATATCTTTTTGCTATAGCGTCTATACTTTCCATAGTATGTACTATGATACTATCCTATAAATATTATTTGATAAATGGTCAAGTTATTTAATTACAATTCCTAAGTTCCTCCATGAACCGGAGATCGTTACAGGGGATCTTGAAGAGATATTTTCTTATCTGATGCCAAAGGCAAAGGAGAAGCTTGTTGTTGTTTTGGATGAATTCTCCTATCTCGTTGAGAAGGATGATTCTGTACCATCGCTGTTCCAGGCTGTTATTGATGAAGTTCTTAAAGACAAAATTATGATGCTCATTATCTGCGGTTCAAGCATAAGCATGATGGAAAGCCTGCTGGGATATAAGAATCCGCTTTACGGCAGGAAAACCGGGCATATGAAACTCGATTTTCTCAATTTCAGGTATTTCAGGGATTTCTTTCCCGGCTATGATATTGAGGAGAATATCAGGGCATATGCCATCCTTGGAGGCGTCCCGTTTTATCTCAATAAATTTGATCCAGGCATATCCGCGCTTGAAAATGCAAAAAAAGAGATCCTTTCAAAAAAAGGGCGGCTGTATGAGGAAGTTGATTTTCTTCTCAGGGAGGAAATGAGGGAGCCGGATATTTATAAGGGCATTCTCTCCGCCATTGCCCAGGGGAAGGCGAAAGTCACGGAAATAGCAGGTAAAACAGGGATCAAAGCGTCTGATATGGACAGGTATCTCAAGATCCTTATGATGCTTGGAATAATCAAAAAAGAAATCCCTGTGACCGAGAAAAAAAGCAAAAAAACCCTTTACACGATAGATGATAATTTATTTGATTTCTATTCCCGTTTTTTCGAACCTTACCGCTCAGATATTGAGTTAGGAGAAATGAGAAACCTTGAGGAGACCCTGAAAAAGACCTTTAACGCTTACACGGGAAGGAAATTTGAAAATCTTATAAGGAAAGAAGCGATAAGAGAAATATCACCATTTCCAATATCAAGGGTTGGAAGATGGTGGGGTTATTACAGGGAAAATGAACAGAGGAGAGAGCTTGAAATCGACATTGTTGCTTTAAACGAAGAGACCGGAGAAATTCTTTTCTGTGAGTGCAAGTGGCAGGATAATGTGAATTCTGAAAAAACATATGAAGAATTGAAGGAAAAGGCAAAGTCCGTGAACTGGAACAACAAAAACAGGAAGGAATACTTTGCGGTCTTTGCAAAAAGCTTTTCGGTAAGGACAGGTCATGCCAGGTGCGTTGATCTAAAGGAACTTGAGAAAATATTATATGGCTGATCAAGTTTTTCAACGATCCCTATTATTTCCCCTATATCCTTTATCACCACGTCCGCTTCTTCGCACAGCAATGGCGGGCACTTCCCTGTCTGCTGTATCGAGAGCACACCCAGATCCGCTGCCCGCAGAGCGAGGAGGTCGTTGATGCCGTCGCCGACCATGATCACCCTGTCGTACTCCTTTTTCAGATCCTTCACGATCTCCTCTTTTCTCTCGGGGGTCGATATCTCGAAAACGCACTGCTGCGGCACACAAACGTTCTTCGCAAGGACTGAGAGGTTGCGCATGCTGTCGCCTGAGGCAATGTAAACGCCTATTCCCTTCTCGTTAAGTGTTTTTATAACATTGGTTGATTTCGAATACACCTTCCCGCCGGTGCATATCACGTAAGGGATGCTTCCAGTATCCATATCGATGATGAGCACGACGCCAAGATAGAAAATGTTCCTGCACTTTCTCCTGACAGCAGCCATCACATCCTGAAGGTATTTCATCCGTGCGGAAGTATCTTTCCGGATAACATCCAGGGCGTCGTCTTTATCAATCCTGTTTCGTGAACACGCCACTTCAATATCGATATTGTGCTGTGTGATAAAATCAGAGATCAGCATCTCTGGCGGACATCTCACCAGCCTGGTTGAATCAACCTGCATCACCATGAGAGCGCAGTAGGGTTTTTTTCCGACAAGCTCGGTGGACACCACCTGATCCAGGAATTCTCCCGTCCTCACGTTTTTTGCTACGCGGTGCATGCGCAGCAGCGTTCCTGCGCTGTCAAATACAACTGCGATCTTCATGGAAGGAAAAGGGTTTTATAAGTTTTTATAATTTATCAGATCTTCGGCTGTACATACTCTGATCCTGTTATTTTTCGAGACCTCAACCTCGACAGACCGTTCAATAGCCATTTTTTCATAGTCAAGTCCTGCAAAAATAATATCCCCTTTCACGCCTTCTGATATCTCGATTGGCAGTACTCTGGTTTTTTTTACAAAATCCTCAGACTTATCCACTAATATTTTGAATCTTGAGCCAGCTTTTTTGATAAAATCCTGTTCTTTTATGCCTGAGATATGGATAGTGATATCGATGTCTAAAGTCATTCGAGGCTCGCCCCATACAAGATTCCCAATCCCGCCTATGATCATGTATGGTATTTCTTCTGCTCTCAAAAAATCCTGTATATCTTTTAACGCGCCTTCCAACTTATTCATGCGCGCAGCCTTCTCCGGATCAAATTAAAGGAGTTTCGTTGAGCTACAAGCTCTTCAATTTTTCTTGCTTTAGTAAGGGTATCCATACCTTTCATAAAGTCACGTTCAGACAAATTCAAAGAAATTCCTATCTCCTTGAGTTTATATAAAAAAAGCCTCTTAGGCAGTCCCGCAATTTCTGATGCTTTTCCCAGAGAGACGGAACCTTCGGTGTAATTCTTGATGGCTTTTCTATATTTATTTTCCTGATAACTATTCATATAATTTCATGTTGTCATTACTTCTATCGGAACATTCACCTGTTTGTCAGTGAAAATATTCAGCTTTTCAAACCCGATAACTCTATTGTTTTTATCTTTTTTGAGGATTACTTCCTCCCCTGTCTCTTCACAGATGAATTCCTTCTCAGCGTCATCAAACCATACATCAAGGGTGTTTGATTCGCGGTTGAGAATTACTTTGATTTTTTCCATATCTGGACACCTTCTTTTATTCTGTCAGTTATATAAGCTGTAATGACTGATCCTTTATTTTTATTTGTCACAACGCACATATGATAGTTTTTATTATTGTATTCAATTTCCCTGTAAAATAGATATACATTCCTGTCAATTCTGCTCTGGCGGATGAAATCAGGAGCTTTCAGGGTGGCAATTGCATCGGATTCCATGCCCTTTATATGCAGATGCTTTGTGGTTGTAATGTACCCCCAGTAGCTCTTTGTGACTGAAACCTTAAATCTGAGGGTACTTCCATCTACTATCTTTATTTCATCCTCTGTCAGCCCGTACAGCTTATAAACAATCCGGTCAATCAGCCCATCCGTCGCCTCAATCCTCTTCAAAAGCGGCGCAAGTTTACCTACAGAAGCGCTAAACTCCGTCTGTAACTTCTCCTTCGGCTCGCGCCTCGTTGGGTCATAGCCTTCCTTAAGCTTCTTTTTATTCTTTGCAAGCGCGCCGAAAAACCCCTCGAAGTCATGAGCATAATATTCTCTGAGCGCCGTCTTATTCGCCAGATCCTCCACCGGCGCGCCAATCTCCCCTTCAAGCCAGCGCAGGAATCCCTTAATCTCCGCATTCTTCTCTTTGTTCATCTCGATCATGCGCTCAGCCAGATGCGCGAGCAGGTCATGCACCACATCGCTCTCCTCAGGCGCGGCGGACAAGCGCGCGCCAACTAAATCAAGAATCTTTTGACTGTTCGGCGCCGTGCTTGAAGTTGCGGCAGTCTGGACAGGATGAACAGGATTTACAGGATTCGTGGATGCGTTTATCCTGTCCATCCTGTTAATCCAGTCTGAATTTGCCGCTCCCGGGCATAATTCAGAGTACAGCGCCTTCGCCTGCTCCACAAGCGCGGCGCGGCGGTCGGGAGGCGTGGTGAAGGAGATGCGGCGGGTGCTTGTTATTGCATCCCAGGCATCCGTGTAGAATGGAATAAATACAATATGTTGTCTTTGTTCTGGACGATAGCGAAAAATTCTTTCGATTAGATTTAAGCTCTTTTTGCATAACTCAATATTATTAGATATTTCAAAATATAGCGATTTTTTTAATCCTTTTCTGAATATCGCATCTTTAACTTCATAGTCCTCCATAGGAATGGATTGGAAGTTATGACGCCTATAATAACTATGTTTAGCCATGTGAGGAGCATCCGAACTCTCAGGAATATTAACCACAAAGATTGCTTGGGATGAATTAACAGGGTTTGAGATAGGATTGATTATTACATCTTTTATTATAGGTTGAACACTGCTTAAGATGATATTTTCTATTGTCTCTTTTGTATTTTTGCCTTCTATCCAGCTTATTGATGTTGGTACTCTTCCCTCTTCCCCGACTCCGTATATTATCACACCACCTGATGTATTGGCAAAAGCAGAAATATCCTTAGCAATCTCTTCATTTTTCTTACCCAACTCTCTTTTATATTCAAGGGTTAAGGTTTCTTCAATATTTTTCTCAATTAGATCTTCAATATCCTTCAATGAATTGAGCCGATTCACAATCCCACACTGCCTTTACCAGGTAATTTAATGTCGTCTGCGCCAATTACCCCTTCGGATTTTTACATATCATATAATATAAAACTAAATAAGACTTTTGTTCCGATCCCTCACCGCAGCATAAAGACAACTTCCTGATAATACAATGAGCCGAAAACAATAAGCCAATAAGAGTACTTTCAAATGTCAATTTATGATATCCATTATATCCATCGTTCTCGCACTTTTTGCAGGATTATCTGACATTCTGAGCGGTCTTATTCCATTTTATAAAAAAATAGCAGAATCAAAAACGAGATACATAATCGGATTCGCTGCAGGAACGATGCTTGGCGCCGTGTTTTTTGAGATGCTGCCTGAACTTAAGACATCGGATTCAATTTTTATCGGGATTGGCTTTTTCACCTTTTACCTGCTTGAGCATCTCACGATGATCCACTCCTGCGGAGAGTATGAATGTACGGCTGAAGTTCACAGGGTCGGCTGGCTTCCCATACTCGGTATGGCTTCGGACAACATTGTGGATGGCGTGGGGATAGCAATAGCTTATCTTATAGATCCAATTGCCGGCATTGTTGTTGCGCTTTCCGTAATTGTCCATGAAATCCCGCAGGGTCTGACCACGACCATTCTTTTATTAAGATCCGGGAAAAAAAAGATGTCGATCCTCCTGGCGCTTTCCATAGAAGCACTCCTCTATCCGATAGGCGCTTCACTTTCGTTCCTTGTCCCCGTTGCGCTGAATACGGCGGTTCTTGCTTTCGTCACCGGGGATTTCCTTTATATCGCAGCCAGTGACCTCCTGCCTGATGCACATAAAAAGTTCAACATCAAAGTGATATTCGCCGTCATCCTGGGAGCGGTTTCGATATTTGCGCTTGAATTTCTTGTAAAAATGAGGTAAGCCTGTGGACGAACTCTCGCCGGTAATAGAAAAAATAGAGGGAGGAGAAGAACTCGATTTCGATGACGGTATGCTCCTCATGTCCTCAAAGAACCTCTCGCTCATCGGAGCCCTCGCTAACCATGTCCGCAAAAAAACTGTAGGCGACAGGGTAATGTTCGTATCCAACTGCCATATAAATTACACCAATGTCTGCTCCTCGAAATGTAAATTCTGCGCCTACTTCAGGGAAGAGGGACAGAAGGGAGGATTCACACTTACGATAGATGAGGTACTTGAAAAGGCGGAAAACGCCTCGAAAATGGGCGCGACAGAGCTGCATATCGTGGGTTCCCTGAATCCGAAACTGCCTTTTGATTATTATGAGGAATTGCTGGCAAGGCTTCATGAAAAATATCCTTCGATGTCGCTGAAGGCATACACAGCGGTCGAGATCGCATATCTTGCAGAAACTACGGGAATGATCGTAAGGGAGGTACTCATCCGTCTCAAAAAAGCGGGGCTTACCGGGCTTCCAGGAGGCGGCGGTGAGATTTTCAACGAAGAAACGCGGAAAAAAGTCTGTCCTGATAAGATAAGCGGCGAGCGCTGGCTTGAGGTTATGGAAACTGCACACGGGCTGGGAATTAAAAGCAACGCCACGATGCTGTACGGTCATATCGAGACACCCGGGGACATCATAGACCACATCCTGAGGATACGTGAAACGCAGAAAAAGACGCACGGCTTCCAGGCATTCATCCCTCTCAAGTTCCATCCTGATAACACAGAACTTCAGAAGAATGGCATTGTCAGGTTCGGTCCCACAGGTTTTGACGACCTAAGGATAATCGCGGTTTCGCGCCTTTTACTGAACGGTTATGTCAATAACATCAAGACCTACTGGGTCATGGCAGGTGAGAAGATGGCGCAGATAGCTCTCCACTACGGCGCTAACGACATAGACGGGACCGTGATGGAAGAGCGCATTACTCATGCAGCAGGCGGCGCCACACCTGAATACATGCCGAAGGAGAGACTTATCCACCTGATACGGAATGCAGGCAGGATACCGGTGGAAAGGACAACGAATTATGAAGTCGTGAAAGTGTACTAATTTCTTATTTCTTCTCGCTCTGCACGACCTTTGCCCCGCGGTTCATCGCGACCTTGCCGGTCCTTACCATTTCTTTGACCCCGAACTGGCGAAGCAGCTGCTCTATCGCACTTATCTTGCTCTCGTCACCTGTGACCTCAACAATGAGCGATTTCACGCCCACGTCCACTATCTTTGCCCTGAAAATATCCACTATCTGCATCACTTCAGCGCGTGTATTCGAATCCACGCCGACCTTGATAAGCGCAAGCTCCCTGTTCACCGAATCCTCTTGAGGTATGTCGCTCACCCTTATCACATCGATAAGCTTGTTGAGCTGCTTCATTACCTGCTCGAGAACATGATCATCCCCGCTCACGACAATTGTCATGCGCGAAGTATCCGCGTTCTCGGTCACACCAACTGCAAGACTTTCGATGTTGAACCCCCGCCTTGAGAAAAGCCCTGCTACCCTTGTCAGGACACCGGGTTTATTTTCCACAAGGACTGCGACTGTATGTTTCATTTATCTCACTCCAGGTCCAGTATTTCATTTATAGCCGCGCCTGCGGGTACCATCGGGGAAACGTTTTCCTCGCGCTCAACAACGAAATCAATAACTGCGGGGCATCCTGATTTCACGGCTTCCGTAATAACATCCTTAACCTCGCTCTTCTTCTTTGCGCGAAGTCCCACGGCACCGTATGCTTCTGCAAGCTTCACGAAATCCACGCTTCCTTCAAGGCACGTGGAAGAAAAGCGCCTGTTGAAGAACAATTCCTGCCACTGCCTTACCATTCCCAGGAAACCGTTGTTCAATATCGCGACGATGACCGGGATGTCCTCCTGGACGACAGTAGCAAGTTCCTGAGAATTCATCTGGAATGAGCCGTCGCCTGCGATGTCTATGACAGTCGATTCCGGTTTTCCGACCTTGACGCCCATCGCTGCGGGGAATCCGTAGCCCATCGTGCCCAGACCTCCGCTTGAAATGAAGGTGCGCGGGTTCCTGTAGTTGAAGAACTGGGCTGCCCACATCTGGTTCTGCCCGACTTCAGTGACTATTATCGCGTCAGGGCAAATCTCACTTATCTGCTCCACAACAAACTGGGGGCGAAGGAGGTTATCCTTTTTATACGTGAGCGGGTATTCTTTTTTCCAGTCTGCTATTTTTTTGTTCCACGCTTCGGTTTTCATCTGCTCCTGTTTGATGAATTTCAACAGGGATTTGAGTATGTTCTTTGCATCACCGACTATCGGAACGTCAACGCGGACGTTCTTTCCGATCTCAGCGGGGTCGATATCAATGTGGATGATCTTCGCATTGGGAGCAAAAGCCGATATCTTGCCTGTAACGCGGTCGTCAAACCTCACACCTACGGCGATGATCAGGTCAGATTCCTGTATAGCGTAATTGGCGTACCTCGTGCCGTGCATGCCCAGCATACCGAGAGACAGGGGATGCGCTGACGGGAATGCGCCCATGCCCATGAGTGTGGTAGTGACAGGCGCCATAATGCATTCAGCAAGCGCATGAAGTTCCTCTGTGGCATTTGAGAAAATAACGCCTCCTCCAACGTAGAATATGGGTTTTTCGGCCTTGATTATAAGAGATGCAGCCTTCTTGACCTGCTGTTCGGTCCCTGTATATGTTGGCTTATACCCTCGTAGTTTCACTTCAGCCGGGTACTCGAATTCTATGATCTCTACCTGGGTATCCTTGGGAACGTCAATAAGTACGGGTCCCGGTCTTCCCGTTCTCGCTATGTAGAAGGATTCCTTGAATATCCTGGGGATATCTTTTATGTCCTGCACGAGGTAGTTATGTTTGGTGATGGGAAGTGTTATTCCCGTTATATTTGCTTCCTGGAAGGCATCGTTGCCTATGAGGGGGCGTGGTACCTGACCGGTTATGGCGATTATCGGCACAGAATCCATGTAAGCTGTTGCGATGCCGGTAACAAGGTTGGTTGCTCCGGGACCGGATGTTGCAAGGCATACTCCTACTTTCCCCGTGGCTCTTGCATAACCGTCCGCAGCATGTGCGGCAGCCTGCTCATGCCTTACAAGTATATGCCTTATATCCGCATCATACAGTTCATCATACAATGGCAGCACCTGCCCGCCTGGATATCCGAAGATGACATCAACGTCCTCCATGCGGAGCGATTCTATGATCGCCTTTGAGCCTGACATCTTTGGTTTGGTCATTTTGATTCACCATTAACAGAGATTGTGAGTATATGTTATTGCCATATTTAATGGAATATTTATATATATATTATAAACCATGTTTATGTCTTGAGGATGATAAACATGGTTGCCGACATAAGGACAGACGATAAAATAAATGTTTGGTTCTCTAACCGCGAATTTGCTGAGAATACCCGTGAGGCGTATGCTGTGTACCTTCAGCTTTTCTGTGAATGCATAGGCAAAACCCCATCTGAACTCGTGCTTGAAGCGAACATCGAAACCAGGAACGAGTTACTTCTTAACGAAAGAAAGGCATTTGAATATTTCGCTAAGTTTAACGACTGCCTTAAATAAAGGGTTCGCGCAGAAAACGCACGGGCTTGCGATCAGTGCGGTAAGTCGTTTTATAAGTTCAATGATATTCAGCTTTCGAGCCAGATAGGAAAAAATAAAAAACGGCTTCTTCGGAAGGATAACCAGAAATTTTTAACTCGGGAAGACGTGCGAAATCTTTTAACCGGTGCCAAATCGTTGCGGGATAAGGCTATAATCCTCCGCATGGCGACCGGAGGGATATCCAGGGCCGAAATTTTGAGTATGAAACGTAATATATTACGTTCGATGAGGTATCCAAACTCGGTATTATCTCTTTTAAGGCGCGATAAAATTAATTTCGATTGCACGACTTTTATAACGCCTGAGGCTGTCGAAGCACTCAAAGATTATTTTGAGGAGCGGAACGGGACCCCGGAACTGAAGATCAAAGGACCTGATGATTGGGTTTTTATGACTTACCGGAGCGGATACAGGTTTAAGGCGGGTATTGAAATAGGTGATAGGGATTTTAGTATTATCTTCCGGTCACTCGGCGAAGAACTTGGATATAAAAACAGTGTTGGCTGGAATTAAGCCGGCAGATTACAGAACGCGATAAGAAGGTGGAAGCCATGTCTAAGGAATTGCCGAAAAATAACATAGCTAAATTAATCCTGGCAAAATAGAATAATTCCATTTGGGGTGTAAAGAATTATATTCTATCTTTGGGAGTGTAACCGTTTTTGCTGAAACTTCATATACGGGAGAATGTATAGGAGTTAGCAAAAATGGCACAACTATTTACAAAACAACAAGCAAGGACATGGCTCAGGGAGAATAATCTGAAGACCGGGAAAAGCATAGAAGAAGCTTTTATAGCCGAAATCAAAGATGTCCTCCAAGAAGCACTGGAAGAAGAGATGACAACCGAACTTGGTTATTCCAGGTACGATTGGAAGAACAAGAACACAAACAATTCTCGCAACGGGCACACCAAAAAGACAGTAAAAAGCCAGTTCGGGGAAATACCTCTTGATATTCCAAGAGACACCAATGGCGAATTTGAACCTGTTATCGTGAAAAAGCATGAAAGGACCATATCGAGTTCGCTTGAGGATATGATCGTTTCTCTATTTGCTCAAGGAATGAGCAATCGGGATATCGAGTACCATATGAGAAAGATCTACGGGATTGATGTATCTCCAGAAATGGTCACGAGGATGACCGATAAGATCCTTCCCATAGCAAAGGAATGGCAGAACAGGCAGCTTGAGCCAATGTATCCGATAATTTATTTGGACGGTATTGTCTTCAATGTGAACCAGGACGGTCATGTAGCAAAGAAAACAGCTTATACGGTATTTGCAATAACAATAGAGGGCAAAAAAGAGATACTGGGCATATGGATAGGTGAGGCAGAATCATCCAAATTCTGGATGAATGTATTGTCTGATCTGAAAAATCGTGGAGTAAAGGATATCCTGATATCATCGGTTGATGGATTAAGTGGATTTGAAGCGGCTATCAAGGCAGCGTTTCCAAAAACCGAGATACAGCGGTGCATAGTTCACCAGATACGGAACTCAACGAGATTCGTCAATTACAAGGATAGAAGGGAGTTCTGTGATGATATGAAAGCGATATACACCGCTCCTAATGAAGAGGCAGGATTAGCAGCCCTGGACGAATTTGAGAAAAAATGGGGCAGCAAATACTCATACGCTATTAAGAGCTGGAGAAGTAACTGGCAGGGTTTATGCACATTTTTCAAGTATCCGCCTGAGATCAGAAGGATGATCTATACCACGAATCCGATAGAGAACTTCAACAGGAAAATTAGAAAATTCACAAAAACCAAAAGTTCATTCCCAACTGACGATTCACTGTTCAAAATTTTGTATCTGATAGTGATGGATGCCACCGAGAAATGGACAATGCCTCTTCAGAATTGGGGTATGATCCTCAACCAGCTCAGGGTGTACTTCGATGAACGAGTGGATGGATATTTATAGAGATGGTGAGATATGAGAATTGAAAGTTTCAGCAAAAACGGTTACACTCCC
>CABMHZ010000098.1 GCA_902386115.1 uncultured archaeon
CGTTATGTATGTATGACCTGACACGGCTTCCTCCGGAAAGGATCAGGAAACTTACCGCAAGCCATGACAGGCTTATCCTCAATACTCCGGATATTACAGTTCTTGCCGGGGAAAAACTGGATGTCACAGATGCTACTATAGAACGTTTCGTCAAGGAATACCTGGATATTGTTATTCTTGCACTGATCGCAGGCAAACCCATGTGCGGTACGGATATACTGAATATTGTCCACAGGAATTTCAATGTCCTGCTGAGCCCGGGTACTATATACCCTCTTCTTCACAGGCTAAAGAAAGAGGGATTACTGGAATATGAATGCAGTATTAAAAAGAAAGTATATAAACCAGCCAGGGGCAGCGAAGCAAATATCAAGCGTATCCTTGAGGAACATAGCCTTGCCAATGAATTTTTAAACGACTTTTTGAGATCCAGAAGCCTGATGGACCCGACTAAAAAGGATGAAGAACTTCTGGTTAATCAAAGTTTGGAGGCGGATACATCATGAATGGGCAGGAAAACGGGAGATATGTCTATTGCATAATAAAATCACCGGGTGAAAAAAAAAGCTTTGGGAATATCGGGTTTGGAGGACAGGAAGTTTATACTCTGGAGTATAAGGATTTTGCACCTGTGGTGAGCAATGCCGCGTTGAAAAAATATGAGGCAGGCGACCAGGAAGTTGAAATTCATAGATCGGTCATAGAACAGGTGATGAAAGAGCACAGTGTGCTTCCTGTGGCTTTTGGAATGGCTTTTAAAAACAAGAAACTGCTTTTGATCGCGATGAGTGCAGGATATAAAGCCATGAGGAAAGCAATGTCTGAAGTTGAAAATAAGGTTGAACTCGGAGTCAAAGGGATATTGCCGAAAGAAGCTGATCGGGACGGGATAGAAAAGTGCAGGTCAGATTTCATGGATTCTCTCAAAATGAGATCCGTGCAGTCAAAAGAGCTGAAGCTTTTTAGCGATCGCCTTGTCCTTAATGCTTCATTCCTTGTTGACATAAATAATATAAATGATTTTTCAGACGAGGTGGAACAGCTTAAAAATAGATATGCTGATCTTAAAATCCAGTACAGTGGACCGTGGCCGCCATATAATTTTGTGGATATCCATATACTTTCCAGAAAGCGGGGAGGTTTCCGGTAATGTTCATAATCGATGATATTTTGCTCAAACAACTGGGAATCACGATACCGGGACTGAGCCTCATCTGGACACTTGAACAGATACGGGATTTTGCATACAAGGAGCTATACAATCCTGAAAAAATAAAAAATAAGATAAAAGAGAACAGGTTGCTTTTCGAATTCGGGGAAGTTAACGCAGGCGAATATGAGAAAAATAATGCAAAGCTGCTGCAGGAGCTTAAACTGGCTGAACGGGGAACTGAGATGAACCTCACAGTAAGATCCGATATCCTGGGGGCGCGATGAATACAAAAATGGAGACAATAAAAACGAAACCATCGGGGTTTGTGGAAAGCCTCAGGGATTTTTTAAAGATCCTTGAGGATATGGAGAGGAAAAAAGAAAAGGTGAGAAACGTATCCGGGAAGTTTGAAGGACCTTTCGATTCAAAAGGTGAGTATAAATATACCGTTAAAATCGGGATAGGGAAAAATGACTTGCGGCGTTATCATCATCACAAAGCCCGTCTCCGTTCAACTGGAGCAATTGAGGAATTACAAGAACCTGCGATCAAGGTTTTTGAAAATGGTGACACGGTTTCTGTCGTTGCAAATTTGCCGCGCACCAGGGATGAAGATATCGGACTCGAGATAGCCGGCAGCCGCGTCTTAAGAATAACTGCGATAACTCCTGATGGCAAACTGGTGAGGAATATCCCGGTTTCCGAAGAAAAAAATATAGATAGTATCAAAGAGGCATCTTTCAAAAACGGGATCCTGATGATCAGGTTTAGCATAAAGAATTTGAGGTGAGATAATGGCATGTGTAAAAGAACAATATGAAAATATAATGGAAAAATTGTCAAAAGATACCGGAAATCAAGGTCACAGACCGATTTGGAGGTGTTGATAATGGTCGATTCGATCGGAAGACAGCCAGTTGGAAGAACCAATATGATCGGTATAAAGAAAAGGAATTTCTTGGAAAGGACAATCCTTAAAATGGAGCAGTGGCGTGACAAAGCAAGAATAAACCTGTTCCAGCAGAGAGAGAGATATAAACTGAAAGTCAAAAGCAATCAGGCTTTAATGAATGCTAAAAAAGCGGACAGGGCTCCAAATCTCAATCCGGGTGCGGCTTTAGGTCTGGGGAATAAACCAAAGTCACGGGAATTCGGAGTGACACATTCTCTTATCCCGGCGAAACCCAGGTATTCTATTGTAGAGCCGGCAAAGAGGATCTACGGGAATATCTGGAAAAAGCTTGAAAGAGTGGATATAAAATGACCGTGTTAAGACCTGAAAGTTCCGGAGGTCTTGCCGATGCCATAGAGAAAATCCTGGACAAGGGGCTTGTGATCAACGCAGACATCTCAGTATCGGTTGCAGGTACTGAACTTCTCGGCATCAAGATAAGGGCAGCCCTTGCCTCTTTTGAGACCGCAGCGAAGTATGGTCTTGATTTTCCATCAGGAACCAACTTAAACGCTGCGGGGTGGAGGGAAGCAGATAAGGTAAAAGCATTTTGCCCTGAATGCGGAAATCAAAAGGAGGAGCGATTATTAATAGAAGAAGGCTGCCATATATGCGGCTGGGTAGGTCCACTTCTTATAAAAGCCCCGCAGCACATGGTATGAAAAAGGAAAGCATGATCGAGGGAATGGTATATCAATACCGCTGCCCTGCATGCCACTATCTTATGGAAAAGGATGTGCTGTTCGGACAGGGATGCCGCATATGCGGCTGGGTAAGTCCGCTTATGATGCCGGGTGAATTAAATGCCGGGGAGGAGAGTTTTCATGTAGATATCATTGAAGATGCAGATACAATCCGGATTATAACTGATTTGCCGGTGGTTGAAGAGAACAGTATTAAACTCGATGCGGATGGCAATAAACTTCTGATATCTTCCGGTGAATTCAACAGGATAATCCCGGTGCATTGTGAAGTGGGACGGATCATTGAAAAAACATACAGGAATGGCGTATTAGAGGTAAAACTCAGAAAGGCAGGAAGATGAGCTTCATGGATAACAAGAAAAATAAGAAAGAACCTAAAAAGAAAAGCGTCGACTATGATGAGAAAATCAGAAATCTGGAAAAAAGATTAGAAGAGCTTGAAAATAAGGAAGAAAAGGAGGAAGCAGGTACTGTAGAAACCGTTGTAGGTCAGTTGATACCCGGTTTAGGTGGAATTGTCAGAGCACTTGAAAAATCCTCGCCTGAATTCAGGAAAAGGATAGCGCAGACCGATGCCGAGATCCAGCACAGGTTAGAGACCGGATGGGAAGCCAGGCCGGAAATGAAATATGGAATATCCATGAGACCGCTTACAAACCGGGGAGCTACCCTGCAAAAAAGCGTTAAAAAGGAGCCCGATGATCTGAGAGTGGTACCTGAAGAGCGGGAGCCGATCATCGATATTTTTGAGGAAAATGAATACATTTCGGTAATAGCGGAACTTCCCGGTATAGAGGAAAAAGACATAATGACAGAACTGAAAGGCAATACTCTTGAAATTTCAGCCGGGAAATATTGCAAAACGATCGAATTGCCGTCCGTACCGAAATCCATCAGTGAGCGAACCTATAAAAACGGCGTATTGCAGCTCAAGATAGAAAGGGAAAGCAATGCCTGTTAACATAGATGAGGGAAATCTCAAACAGGGGATGCTCGGGCTTGTTGTGGGGCTCGTAGAGATCATACAGGAGGTGCTGGAGCGGCAGGCTATCCGGAGGATGGAAAACGGGAGGCTGAGCGACCAGGAGATCGAGAGGCTTGGTCTGGCATTAAGTGACCTCAAAGAAGCACTTGATAACATAAAGAAGGACAATGACCTTGATGATGCGGTGAAATCAGTACGGGAAGGGCTTGATCAGGTGGCAGACGATATGATAGGTAAATTAGTTAACACGGAAATAGGGGAAAGGTGTTGAAAAGGCATGAATGAATGCCCTGAAAGAGTGGAAAGGGGTGGCAGATATCTCTACTCGGTTGTCAATACCGGTGTTGAGCTGGCTTTTGGCGATATAGGGCTAAATGATAACCCTGTTTACACGATTCCGAATAAAGATATTGCCGCTGTTGTGCATTCCTGCCAGGCGGAAGCTTACAGAACGCAGGACAATGAGAAAGCAAAGGAGTGGATATTATCTCATAATTATGTAATTGACAGGGCAGGAGAACTTTTCGGCACGGTTTTGCCCTTTGCTTTCGATTGCCTGATCAAAGGCGATGACGAGACGGTCAAAAACTGGCTCGATAAGAATCACGAGAAGCTCAAAAGCGAACTTGAAAGAGTCGATAATAAAGCTGAGTACTCCGCGCATATTTTCTGTGACCGCAGGTGGCTGGCTGAGAAACTTATGGACAAAGATCAGGAACTAAAGGTGCTGAAAGAGAAAATGGCAAAAATGTCAAAAGGCGCTACATATCTTGCAGAGAGGCAGTTCGAGCTGAAAGCCAAGGATGCCATCGCCGCGGAAATATCCATGCTCGCGAGGGATTTTGGCTCGAAGATAAGAGAGCATGTCGTGGAGTTGAAGACCGAAACGAAGTCTTCGCAAGTGAGTGAAAAATATAAAGGAAAGCAACTGATGGTGACACTTTGCTGCCTCGTTCATAAGGATAATGTTGAAAAGCTCGGCGAGGTACTGGATGAGATAAACAACCGTGACGGCTTTGCCGTCCGCTTCACCGGTCCGTGGGCGCCGTTCAGTTTCGTTGACCTGAAAGAGGATTGATGATGAAACCTGAACGTGAGAACACATTTGTGGATGTCCTGGACAAGCTCCTGAAAAAAGGAATAATATTAAATGCCGACCTGATAATATCCGTTGCAGGCGTGCCTCTTATTGGAATAAACCTGAAGGCTGCACTTGCAAGCATAGAGACGATGCTCGACTACGGGATGATGGAGGCATGGGATCAAAGCACACGAGAATGGTATGCCAGGGAATTAGCTGAAAGGGCATCAGTACCGCTCCTGGAAGGAGAGAACATAATTCTCAGGACATTCGGGTCTTTCTGGCACAGCCAGGGAATTATCCAGGCATGGAGACATGGTATCTGGCACCTTACGAATATGAGGCTTTTTCTGTGGAATGGAGAGATGCTTTTCGAAACTCCCCTGGACAGGATCGAGGCTCTTATGATAAGCACTGAAACCTTTTTCAATAAGGAGCGCAGTGTGCTTATCCTGCGATCTGAGGGTAAAGCAGCCCATATTAACGTCAATGATGCGGCGGGATTCAGGGAAGCGATCGAGAAAGCTTCACGGGCGAAGATGGAAAAGCCCGCAGTGAAGGAGTTTGCACTGGTAACAGCCTGATCAATCCAGGCTCTTTACCTCTATATCCTTTGCCAGCCCTGGTATAACGTTGTGGAAAGCCCCGATAAAAAGCATCCCGGTTTCATTGTCTTTCAGGGAAATATCAATAGCCTTCGCAATACAGGCATCGCGTTCCCGCATCAGGTCGTCTTTTATCTCATCGTATCTGCGCGCAGCAACTGCTTTTTCATCAGGCGTCCCGGCAGCCAGGAGGGCTTTGATGTGCTCGTATTCTTTCCTGAGAAGTTCCGGGCTTTCGGTTGCCTCGATCGTGGCTCCTCTTTCGATCAACTTTCTGACTATCCTGTAGTTCTTGCTTCCCTTATCCGCCGTTTCCCTGACAATTCTCAATCCTAATTCGCCGCCGCAGGGAAGACCGTCCTGGTATATTCTCGTCTTGCTGTAATCCAGACCGAGCCCGTCTATTTCTTTCTCCAGGTCATCCCAGAATTTTTCTATTTTTCTCTGGTTCTCAAGCCATTTCTCCCTGCCTATCTTTGCCATTCCCTCATGTTCAAGCCCTTCACCCATAGAGCCCATATCACTGGATGTATGGACTATCCGGACCAAAATGAGCTTTCTCATTTAACTCCCGGTCTTATAGGTATCATTCATTTTTTTAAAAGAATCTATTGCCATTTCAAAATGTTTTTGATTTATCTTGAAATCCGGTTTCTCGGTATCTCCTTCGTTCCCGATATATTCTTCAATTGCAAGCATTGCAGCCTGCATGCAAATATGCGATACATCCGCGCCCGTCAAACCCGCCATTTGCTTTATTAATGCTTTATCATCCACATCCGGACCGAGGGGTTTTTGCCTGGTATGGACTTTGAATATCTGCAGCAATTCATTTTTTCCGGGGGGTGAAACTTCCAATATCATGTCAAACCTTCCGGGACGCAGCAGAGCGGGGTCTATCATATCAAGACGGTTGGTGGCAGCCAGGACAGTAACTCCCTTGAGTTCTTCTATGCCGTCCAGTTCAGTTAATATCTGGCTCACCGTGCGCTCGGTTACCTGCGTATCCCCTCCCTTTCCGCGTCTTGGCGCTATTGCATCCATTTCATCAAAAAAAATGACACATGGCGCCGCTTGCCTTGCTTTTTTAAATATTTCACGGATCCCGCTTTCTGATTCGCCTACCCATTTGGATAACAGTTCAGGACCTTTAATCGATATGAAATTGGCATTGCTTTCGCTTGCCACTGCCTTGGCTATCATAGTTTTTCCCGTACCCGGAGGACCATATAGCATTATCCCGCTGGGTGATTTGATGCAGGCATAATCGAAGAGAGAGGCATACTTGAGCGGCCACTCAATTGCCTTTACGAGTTCCTTCTTGACATGTTCCAGACCTCCGATATCATCCCACGATACATTGGGTGTCTCCACAAAAACTTCCCGCGTAGTGGTTGGAACTATCTCAGATATCGCTGCCACAAAATCATCCATTGATACCTTCATTTCCAGGATTATCTCAGGGGAGATCTGCTCTGACTCAATATCTATTTCAGGCATTATTTTTCGGATTGCGTTCATTGCCGCTTCCCTGCACAGGGCTGCCAGGTCTGCGCCATTGTAACCATGCGTAACTTCGGCAAGTTTTGAAATATCAACGTTTTCATCCAGCGGCATTCCCCTGGTGTGAATATTCAGGATCTCAAGCCTGGCATTTCTATCCGGGATACTAATACTTATCTCGCGGTCAAACCTTCCCGGTCTCCTGAGTGCGGGATCAAGTGCATTCGGGATATTGGTGGCTCCGATGACGACTACCTGCCCACGCGATTCAAGACCGTCCATCAGTGCAAGCAACTGCCCTACCACTCTCTTTTCGACATCTCCCAGGATCTTTTCCCGCTTGGGAGCTATTACGTCTATCTCGTCAATAAAAATTATGCTCGGAGCGTTGGAACTGGCTTCGTTGAAGACCTCTCGCAGTTTCCCTTCGCTTTCCCCGTAGAATTTATGCATGATTTCAGGACCGTTCACGTGCATGAAGAAGGCTGAAGTTTCATTTGCCACTGCTTTTGCTATCAGGGTCTTCCCGGTACCGGGTGGACCGTAGAGCAATATTCCTTTTGGCGGACTTATAGCAAGTCGCTCAAACAGCTCAGGATGTCTCAGGGGAAGCTCTATCATC
>CABMHZ010000099.1 GCA_902386115.1 uncultured archaeon
ATACACTACAAACTAAATAACCCTTTCTTCTTGATTTTTGCGTAATTATAAGAATGGGACGAAGGGTAATTAATAAAAAGTTAAATAATATATTTAAATAGTTCCAAGTCTAACTTGACGCCATGGTATGTAATCATGATTACTATGATAAAATTTAAATGGATAAACTAACATCATAACATAAAATGGATATTGAAAAAATTGATTTAAAAATATTAAAAGATTTAATATTTGAGATTGCCAAAAATGAAGGGATTACTTTTGCCGAAGAGGCAAAAAATAACAAATTTGAACCCGAGATATTTAAAGAGCATATTATTTTTATTGAAAACATGGGATTGCTTGAATCACAGAATATTGTTATTAAACTCTCTGCCGGCGAGGAGGTTTTGCCCCTAAAATACAAACAGAATGTTGAAACGTTACAAAAGATCGCCAGCATATTTGATAATACTGAGTTATTCCATTTTCTCAATACAAAATTTTATAAAGATAATGTGAATGATTATTGCAGGGAGCTTGTCAACTCCATGAAAGAACATGCTCTTTATCCATTGCCGGATGCTGAATACCTGGATTACGCAATGAAAAATTCACCATCCAGCGTTCGATACTTCCTCGTGGATAACGACATCAACACATTAAAATCCTTTTATCAGCGATGTATCTCATCAACGAACGAGAAAATGCAGGACAGGAAAAAACTGGAATTAATGGAAAAATGCCATATGTACCTGATATGGGAAAACGTCATTTTCGGAAAGATCCAGGATGATAAGCACAATAATATCATTATTGAGCCCGTGTCTTATTTTACGGGATATCTACCGATAGCGAAAAAATCATTTGAAAAAATACTGGAATTATACAGTATGGTAGAACAGGAACCTCCGGATAATAAGTCAGGTCTGAAGAAATATCTAAAAACCCTGGTTTCCAATAAATTGAGTATCTTTGTATTTTTCTAAATTATACGAAAAGCTGAAATGCTTGTACTCCAATTATGCCGACTTGTCTGGTGATAATACGTGAAAGTACTTGTAAGCGATCCGATAGCAGAACAGGGTATTGAAATATTAAAGAATGATGTTGATGTGGATATAGCAACCGGTCTTCCGCCTTCGGAACTTATTAAGCGCATAGGGAATTACGAGGCGCTGATCGTGCGAAGCGAGACCCAGGTGACAAAAGAGGTCATTAATGCGGGAACGTCGCTCAAGATAATCGGGCGGGCAGGCGTGGGTGTGGATAACATTGATGTGAATGCCGCAACTGAACGCGGTATTATCGTCGTGAACGCACCTGAAGGAAACACGATCTCAGCCGCTGAACACACGATCGCCATGATGATGTCCATGTCCAGGAACATTCCGCAGGCGAATGCTTCGCTCAAAGGCAAGAAATGGGACAGGAAGAAGTTCATGGGCGTGGAGGTCAGGGGAAAAACGCTTGGCGTTGTCGGTCTTGGCAGGATAGGCTCGGAAGTGGCTAAACGGGCGATTGGAATGGAAATGGTGATACTGGCTTACGACCCGTTCATATCTGCACAACGGGCAAAAGACCTTGGTGTGGAACTCACGACTGTTGAAGACATAGTAAGACGCGCAGATTATATTACCGTACATACACCTCTTACCAAGGAGACAAAAGACCTCATCAGCACAAAGGAATTTGCGATAATGAAGAAAGGGGCACGCGTCATCAATTGCGCCAGGGGCGGCATCATCAATGAGGAAGCACTGGCAAAAGCGGTTAAAGAAGGCATTGTTGGCGGCGCGGCTATAGATGTATTTACCAAAGAGCCTCCATTTGAGAATCCACTCATCGAATTAGACCGCGTTATTATGACACCTCATCTCGGGGCATCGACCGAGGAGGCACAGATAAATGTGGCAGTCACGGTTGCAGAGCAGATAGTCAATTCGCTCAAGGGCTTGCCTGTTAAGAACGCCATAAACATGCCATACGTTAAAGCCGAGGTCATGCAGATACTTGAACCTTATTTCCCGCTTGCAGAGAAAATGGGAAAACTTGGTACGCAGCTTATCGGCAATTATGAAACGATAGAAATTTCCTATTGCGGCGAGATCGCTGACCACAACGTTGCTCCTCTCACTCTTGCCGTTTTAAAAGGATTGCTTGAGCCCATGCTTGGCGCGGGTGTGAATTACGTGAATGCCCCGACAATTGCAAAGGAAAGGAAATTGAAGGTAATAGAGAGCAAATCAAAGACCGTAGTGGGCTATCCGAGCCAGATATCCATAAAATTGAGCAGGAAGGGCGAGGGCAGGATCATCAGCGGCACTGTTATAGGAAAGGAACCGCGCATCGTACAAATAGACGAGTACATGATAGACGTCATCCCGTCCGGCTTCATGATAGTAACAAGGATCGAAGACCGCCCCAACATCATAGGTCCATGCTGCATGATCCTTGGCAAGAACGATATCAATATCGCGGGGATGCAGGTTGGCAGGATAAAAGCTGGAGGCGAGGCGATAATGGTGCTCAATATCGACAACGAAGCCGATGAAAGGATACTGAATGAGATAAAAGCGGTCGATGGGATCAACGACGCAAAACTTGTGATATTATGAAGAAAATGCAAATTGAGATCTTGACTGCCGTGGGTTCGGTCGTGTTATTGTTCATTTTAATAGCACTTTCAAGGCTCACATTGCAATCGCCCGGGTTCGGTTATATGGTTGCACTGCTTCTTTACGCGCTCATAATGTCCTTTGCGGGATTGAAGCTTGCGGAAATACCGGATAAATCGTAATTCAATATATATGATGTATTAAGAAAAAAGAAACGTGACTATTCAGATACCACTTTTTTCAGTTAAACCGGTGAATATTGGCAACAATATCTAAAAACAAAAGCTTTGGAATTTATTTATCGAAAAATCAATATACTATGACATTATTACAGGATTATTA